>JAUVGS010000021.1 GCA_030593665.1 Chitinivibrionales bacterium
GACATAGTAGGCCAGACCGATATCATGCGTAACGAACACAATGGTCATCTTGAGTTCTTCTTTAAGCTTCATCATATAGTCAAGTATTCCGGCTCTCACGCAGGCGTCTACCATTGATGTGGGTTCATCGGCGATAAGAACTTTCGGTTTTAATCCGAAAATTCTCGCAAGAAGCATACGCTGCATCTGACCGCCGGACAATTCAAATGGATATTTTTCATCAATTTCTTGGGGGATCATATTCACCGCCAGGAGTGCCTCATCGACCCGATCTTTAATCTCCGCATCAGTCAGTTTCTTTTCAAAAATATTAAACGCATCCTCAAGTTGTGAACGAATGGTAAAAAATTGATTAAAACAACTGAAAGGGTCCTGAAAAATAATCTGAACGTCACGCCAGTGCACCCGTTGATTTGTTATCGGCTCACCTTTATAGAGTACTTCGCCGGAAGTTTCTTTCATCAGTCCCAGGAGTATTTTCGCTAAAACACTTTTTCCGCAAGCCGAACCACCTACTATTGATATAAACTCTTCATCAGCAATAGAAAAGTCTACTCCTCTCAGAGCGGTTATTAATTTCTCTCCGTGTCCGAAAGTTTTTATACAATTTTTTACTTCAAAGATATTAGTATCAGACGGCATATTTACACCTCACTTCTCTATCGCCAACTATGCGTATTATCTGTTTTTCAACTTTACAATCATCTTTTGCAACCGGGCAGCGCTCAGCAAACCGGCACCCGGTAATATCCCTGGCAAGATCAGGAGGCGCGCCTTCAATTGCGACAGGCTTCCTCTCTTTTTGTCCCTTCTCCGCACTCAGCATGGAACCCATAAGGGCTTTGGTATAGGGGTGCCTGCCGTCAAATACGACCTGCTCGGTTGTACCGACTTCCACAAACTCACCGGCATACATAATAGCGATCCTGTCCGCCACATGACGCAGCAAGGGAAGCTCATGGGTAATAAACATCATGGTAGAAAAAATTTTCTTCTGTAACAAATCAAAAATCATTTTGATAATTCTTTTCTGGGTAGTTACATCAAGAGCGGAGGTCGGTTCGTCGGCAATAACCATACTCGGATTAAGCAGCGTTGATATACCGATTACCGATCTCTGACGCTCACCGGCGGTAAGTTCAATGGGAAAAGAATTCAACACACGCTCCGTGTCCATACCGAGGATTTCAAACCGCTCAAAAATCCGCGCGTAGGCGTCCGCCTTCTTCACACCATCTTCATGACTGATAATTAAATCCGCCGCAAGGTCTTTTACTTTACGGGTCGGATTCAACGCATTAAAGGCACCCTGGGGAATCATGGAAACTTTTTGGGCGAGAACATTTTCCCGAATATCCGTCGTTGTTCGATTCATCAGTGATTCACCCGCGACTTTTACATCACCTGAAGTTGGATGCAGCGGTGGAATAAACAGACCCATACACCCGCTGACGAGGGTGGTTTTTCCGCATCCCGATTCTCCGGCAATACCGAGAACCTCACCCTCTTCCATAGAAAAGGTGACATCGGACACTGCATGCACTTTTGCACCAAATCGAGTCAGATAATGAAGACTAAGATGATCTACTTCAAATATTGGCATATAAACTCCTATTTCTATTTACGCAGGCGGGGATTAAAAACCCCCTCCATTGATGTATTCAAAGTATAGAGAGAAAAGACAATTAATGTTGTCAAAAGAGCGGCAGGTATGAATGCCCACCAGGCGCCGTCAATAAGCGCACTGTTTGCCTTCGCTTCATTTAATATTATTCCCAGAGAGGTACCGCCAACAGGGCCAAGGCCAAGCATGCTGATTGTTGCTTCTCCTAAAATTCCTGACGCAAGCTGAATAACAAAAACCATAAATACGTAGGAAAGAAGATAGGGCAGAATATGAACCATCAGTATCTTAAAGGTACCGGAGCCATTTACCCTGGCAAGCGCAATATGGTCACGACTCTTCAGGCTTGACGTCTGGGCTCTGACAGAGCGTGCCGTCCATGGCCAGGTTGTCAGACCTATAATTATCGCAATCAGGTTTAGTGAACGTCCCTCTTCAAGACTGGCGCTGATAAGCAGCAGAACGACAAAGTACGGCACAACCATAAAGAGGTTTGTAAACATATTAATCAGGTCATCCATCCAGGTATCGGTATATCCGGCATACACACCCAGCAGGGTACCCAGCGTTGTGGCGATGATCCCGGAAAGAAAGCCCACATAGAGGGAAGCCCGCAAACCCATAATAAGTAGCGGCAGCATATCCCTCCCTAAATGATCAGTACCCAAAATCGCGCCCTTTGATGGAGGATTGTAGGCTCCGCCAATTGTATCATGCAACACGCTCTGGTCAACAAAAAAGTAGCCGATCAACGCTATCATTATTGTAAGAATAAACAGTCCTGCTCCAAATACAAACGCCGGTTCTTTTAATAAGTTTTTAAGTAGTTTCATAATTAGTCTCCCATACGTCCGGCTTTAACACGCGGATCAAATAATGCGATGAGAATATCTATCGAAAAATTAGCAATAAGCAGCATAACAGCTACGATAAGAGCGCCGCCCTGAATGACAAAATAATCATTTTCCTGAACAGCGGTAAGGAGAGTTGTTCCCAGCCCCGGATACGAAAAAATCATCTCCGTCACAAGTGTCGCGCCAACCATTGTCCCAAGAAATATCGCCAGCCCCGCTAATTGAGGAAGCATAGCATTACGGAATATATACATGATAATTTTTATCTCCTTTATACCAAGCGTTTTGGCATACTTGATATAATCTGTTCCCAATTCATAGATTCCCATCGAACGCATTCCTATGGCCTGACCACCTGCCAATACAGGAAATACCGAGAAAAAGGGAAGTATATAATGGAATGCCGCACTCGCTATAAAACCCACGGTAAAACTGGGTATCTGGTTCCAGGCATACCCGCCATAAGCAGGGAAAATATTCAATATGATGGCAAATATATACGCCAGAATAATCCCGAAAACAAAAAATGGAATTGAACAGGCCATTAATGAAGCGGGAAAAAGCACCTTATCAAAAACACCCCTTTTGTACGCCGCGAACGCACCGAGTAAGTTTCCTAAAATCCACCCGATAACAACCGCGGGAAATTGCAGCGCCAGCGTCCAGGCTACCGATCCGAAAACGATATCCCAGACCGGCTTATCTTTCGCCATGGATACGCCAAGATCACCCTTTAGCGTCATTATCATATAGTTGACGTACTGAATGAATACATTTTTGCGAATCGGTTTCCCATGTTCGTCACGCACCACTTTACCACTCTCATCCAGTTTGGCTAATCCATACCGTTTGAGAAGACCATCCTCTTTTTTAACCACCTCTTCTTTGGACAATCCGCCTGATGTCTTACTGAGAATAATCTTTACCGGATCAGCATCTCCCAGGCGGGGAAGAAAAAAGTTAATGGTAATCGCCACAAGGAAAGTCACCAGATACCATACTCCCCTTTGGAGAATGAATTTCAATGTCGGATTATTGTTAAGCATCTACTCTCCTTTTCCAGTTTTTGATAATTTCCAGAGTATATCACGGGCAGTTCCAACGGTTGGCATCTGCGGTGGAGCATACGGATTATCCGCCGTAGGATAATTTGTCCAGTATTTCGTATTAAACTCATAAAACTGTTCCGGACGATATACCAGCGGTACTGAAGGCTGATCTTCCATAAAAATCACATTCAGTTTACGATATGCTCTTATTAATTCTTCTTCATCTTCAATGGTGGGAATCACGCTGATTAAACTATCGACTTCGGGGTTGTGATCTTTACTGTCAGGACCATTATAACGGCCGTAGTTTTCGTTCATATATTCACCAATCGGCACCCAATCGCGCGAAGACATGCACGCTTCAAATCGGGAAAGAGGCGAGGCGGGACTCAGTTCGGCGGCCGGCGTCTGCATAAGCACGCTGAATTCCCCATTCGGCGGAGCCGTCCAGTACATACCCTCATCAATAAAATTTTCCCTCGCGTCAATACCTACCGCTCGCAGATCCCTTACGATCAGCCTGATAATTGCTTCCCAGTCTGTCCAGCCGGCCGGTGACATAAGCTCAATGACAGGGACTTTCTCTCCCTTTGCATTAACCATGTGCAGAAGTCGCTTTTTCTTATACACCGACGAATATCCGGCGTCTGCAAGAATTTTTTTAGCTCTTTTTTGGTCAAAAGAAGCCCCGTGTTTAATCACATCCTCTGCCGAAAAGAATTTTTCCTCTGAGCCTTGCGGAACAATAAGACCGGCCCTGAGACTGTCGCTGTAACCGGATACTCCTAACGTTTTTAAATCCGCATAATTGATGCTGAAGGCGATAGCCCTTCTGATGGCTCTGTCTGAAAGCGGGTATTTTGTCACATTAAAAGTGATCATCGGAATCGTGCCGCCAACATAGTATGGTGCGCCTTTATACCAGGTTCCAACGCCATGTTTATACTTGGTCCAGATTCGGGGAATGTAACACGCCGACATGTCAATCATCCCCTGCTGAAGTGCAAGAGTAAAGTGACCGTTATCCTTGAGAACCGGGTGGATAATATACTTCGGCACCGCTTTCTTACCGTCATACAGAGCATCATTGCCCCAGTAGTCATCGCGTCGTATCAGAACAATTCTTTCATTCGTATAATTCGCAAGTTGATAGGGCCCGGAAATAACAGGTTTGTCGTCCATCTTTTCCCCTTGCAGCGCGCCAAAATCATTCTTCAACTCTTTGAGGCGTCTTGCCATGTCATGTTCCGGGACAATTCTTATGGACTGCAGCATACTCAAGACAGAAATAGGACTGAGTCTTTTAGCACCTTTCATCACAAAGGTGATCCGTTCTGTCGGCACGCTGTTTTCGGAGGATGAATCCACCATGGTATCTACATTAATTTCTGTGACATACTCCCAGACATAAGACGTCGGAACACCCTCGTAGTGTTTGCTGAGTTCGTAGGTGAACAGGACATCTTCAGAGGTCAGAGGTTCCCCGTCACTCCACTTTGCCGCGGGATTCAGCAGCACAGAGATATAATCCAGTGTCTGCTCATGAAGTGTCGCCAGAAGCGGTTCAAGTTTGGAGGTAAGTGCATTAAATCGCAGCAGATGCTCATAAAAAATATTGTTGTTACCACCGGCCATTACCGGAAACGCAGACCACCAGTCCAGCGGATTAAACGTGTCGGGGCTTCCCCATTGCATGCCACCCAGGTAGAGAGTCTCCCCTCGGGGGATATTTAATCGTTCTTTTTTCTCTGAAGTGGAACTACAGGAAATAAGATTACAAAGCAGAGTACCCGTTACAACTAATAATAAGACTTTTTTCATATAGAGCTGTTCCCCTCTTGTCGTTCAGATTTTTATCTTACTCTTCTCAATGTTAAAAAATCGGTGAAGTAATATACCTTCTGAAAAACTATTACAAAAGTATCTTTTTGTCAACAAATCCTACCTGTCTTATACATCTACTGTCGTATAGCATTTTGCATTTGTCTTTGTATCAGTTCCCTGCCGGTTTCAGTTCCCAGAGTCCTTTAATACCAGCTCCAACCACCAGACACTGCGGAGGTGAATGGGGATTATCAGAAGTCGGGAAATTGGTCCAATGTTTTGTTGAGAATTCATAGAAAAACCACGGACGATACATAAGTGGAATCACCGGTAATTCTTTCATAAACTTGATATTCATAACACGATACGTAGTATTAATTTCTTCGTCATTGGTAAGTTTTGGTAAAACAGTAAGCAAAGAATCAGCAACCGGATCCTTATAACGCCCCATACCGGCCCACATAGGTTCGCCTTTGGGCGCCCATTCATTTGAGGACATAACCCAGCTAAAACGTGACCATGGCAAGGAAGCAGTCTGAAAATCCTGCGGGGTCCACATGGTAAAATCAAATTCACCATTAATGAGATCCTGCCAGAATTCGGTCCATTCAGGGAATCTCTCACCAACGTCAATACCAATTGCGCGAAGCCCCGTGACAAAAATACGAACCGTAGATTCCCAGTCTGTCCACCCACTCGGGCAGGTTACTTTCAGTGAACGGATTTTTTCGCGGTCAGGCCCGATAAGCATACTGTCCGCACCCCAGGTATACCCGGCATCCTTAAGTATCTGCCGGGCTTTCTTTGGATTATACACCACGCCATACTTTTCAGTATCCTCCTTATTGAAATACTGGGTCTCAGGACCTTCGGACAGGATAAAACCCGGCCTCAGTTTCGGGGCATAGCCATAAATGGAGAGATCAAGGATCTGAGAATAATTAACAGCACAGGCAACTGCTTTACGAAAATTCGGATCGCTAAATGGTTTATCCGGCAGGTACATCAGCATACAGGGAATGGTTCCCGGAATATAATAGGGTCTCTCTTTGTACCATGTTCCCACCCCTTTACTGAATTTATTCCATATCTGGGGAATAAAGTTTTGCGAAAGGTCAAGCTGCCCCTGTACCAGTGCTATATTGCCGGCATCATTTGATTTATAAATCGGATGAGCTATATATACCGGCGGCGGTAATTCGCCATTATGCATGATGGTACCCCAGTAGGTGTCAACTCTTTTTAAAACCACTTTTTGATCATCATACGCATAAATAGTGTAGGGACCTGAGGCAACCGGTTTGTCATCCTTATGTTCACGGATCTTTTCTAATATCGCGCCTGGATCCAACTCCCCGGAATCGGTTTCAGCTTTAACCGCAGCAATTGCCTTATCTTCGAGTTCTTTGTACACATTTTTAGGCAGGATATACGTTGAAGATATGACATCTTTCATGCTCAGAGGATTATATTTTTTCTCACTTAACGTAAAAGTAACGGTATGAGCATCTTCAGCTTCCATCCTGGCAATATACTGCCAGTGAGATTGCATTGATGTTGGATATTTTTTATGAAGCGCAAAAGTGTACATCACATCTTCAGAAGTGACCGGGTCTCCATTTGACCATTGAGCATTTTCATTCAACACTACGGTAAGAAAACCTTCAGATATCATATACTCTTTTGCAAGTATACCTTCCAGTTCGCCGGTAAGTGAATTATATCCGAACATTGCCTCATACACAAGGTTGCAGTTCCCGGTGTTAGGGAAAGCCGGATCATCTGATAAAGGATTAAACGTTGAAGGCGGTCCCCATAAAAATCCTGACATGTAAAGTGTTTTTGATCTGGGAAGGGCGTTCGGATCATCAGCCTTCTGTTTGCCTGCACATGAAACATTTACTATGCAGTAAACAACCACAACAGTAAAAAGTACACTCCATACTTTTTTTCCTGCCATACCGGCTCCCTTTCACAATGTGTGTTTATGATTTTTTTGTCACTGATTTTATAAATTGGTCCGTTAGGTGGATGTGATATTAAGAAGATTAAAATAAGTGACGTGCATTCTCTGTGACAAACATTAAAACTAAACCTGAGAGATTTGTGTGTACTTGTTTGTATACGTTCCATATTTCACTTTTAATTGGATCGTATTTGTGCTATTTTAAACTATTCAGACGTTACGTTACATTTTTTATCTCCAGGTAGAGCAGTAATGAAGCAAGTTGTTATTGAGAATCCAATAATAAATTCTCCTTTTATTGAACCTAGACGTTATTATCGTTTTACAGACGAAGGGATAACTGACGAGGTAGTTGAAGAAAGAAGAATTTCAGCTTACTTTGTACCCATTGCAAAACCTCGTAGTCAAAAAGGTGCCCAACAGGTATCCTTAAATATCTGGACAGAAGACCGACTGAGAGAAAACAGATTCATCAATCAGGTACGGGATCGAATCGCCCAATGGCGGAAAGGCGGCTATATAGACGTTACCAAGACAACTGCTCGATTACTTGAATACTGGACTAATCCCGATCGTGAAAAACGGTTCTTTTTTTGCCAGATAGAAGCCCTGGAAACGATAATTTACATAACTGAAGTGGCAAAAAAATATGGTGATTCCTGGATAGAGAATGAAATCAGGAAAGGCAACGAATTATCAAATCCGGCCATTTACCGTCTTGCATTCAAAATGGCTACCGGTAGTGGTAAAACCGTAGTTATGGCCATGTTAATTGCTTGGCACACACTTAACAAAATTGCGAACACACAGGATTCCAGGTTCTCAGACACCTTTTTAATTGTCACACCTGGTATCACAATCAGAGATAGATTACGTGTCCTTCTCCCCAATGATCCACAGAATTATTACCGTGAACGGGATGTGCTTTCCCTTGACATGCTTAATCTTCTGTCAAGGGCGAAAATAATAATTACCAACTTTCATGCTTTCAAACCACGGGAAACAGTTAAAATCGGCAAGCTACCTAAAGCTATACTTGCTGCGGGAAATAGTTCTGCGTTTACTGAAACTCCGGCACAAACGGTTCGTCGCGTTTGTCGAGAGCTTGGTAATAAACGAAATATAGTTGTTATCAATGATGAAGCACACCACTGCTACCGGAGACGACCGGAACCAGAAGAAGAGGAAACTCTAAAAGGCAATGAAAAGAAGGAAGCGCAAAAGCGGGATGAAGAGGCCCGGATATGGATATCAGGTCTTGAAGCTGTTAAAGACAAATTAGGAATTCGGGCAATTTATGACCTTTCAGCCACACCATTTTTTCTAAAAGGCTCCGGTTACAAAGAGGGAACGCTGTTTCCATGGGTCGTGTCGGATTTTTCTCTTATTGACGCTATTGAATGCGGAATAGTAAAAATTCCCCGCGTGCCGGTAGCGGATGATTCCATGAAGGGTGATATGCCCACCTATCGTGAACTCTGGCACCGGATTAGAGATGATTTACCAAAAAAAGGAAGACGTACCGCAGCCGTAGGAGGCGAACCAAAACTTCCTAAAGAATTACAGGGCGCACTGCATAGCTTATATGACAACTATCAGAAGTATTATCAACAATGGGAGAGTAATACCGAGGCGCGCACAAAAGGACAAACACCACCGGTATTAATTGTCGTCTGTAATAATACTAACGTCTCAAAACTTGTTTTGGATTACATCTCCGGATGGGAAAAAACGGTTAACGGTAAAACGATAGTACAGGCTGGTGCCCTCGATATATTTCGCAACGACGACAGAAAAGGTGGATGGATGGCACGCCCCAACACAATCCTTGTCGATAGTGAGCAGATTGAATCCGGGGAAGCCATGAGTGCTGAATTTAAGAAAATCGCCGCTGTCGAGATTGAAGAATTTAAATCTGAATACCGGGAGCGGTTTCCTGGCCGGGATGCTGATAAACTTACTGATGAGGATATCCTTCGTGAAGTGATGAATACCGTCGGTAAAAAAGGCAAGCTGGGCGAACAGGTAAAATGCGTCGTTTCAGTCTCCATGCTTACTGAAGGGTGGGATGCCAATACAGTAACTCATATCCTTGGGGTGCGCGCTTTTGGCACCCAACTGCTTTGCGAACAGGTAGTAGGCCGCGGTCTGAGAAGAATGAGTTATGTTGCTGCTGATATCGATGGTGAAGAACGCTTTCAACCGGAATATGCTGAAGTGTACGGCGTCCCCTTCTCCTTCATTCCCTGCGCCGGTTCAACATCCAGTCCGCCTTCGGGAAAAGAAATTACCCGTGTCCGTGCGCTTGAAGAGCGAATGAATCGTGAAATCACCTTCCCAAGGGTTATCGGCTATCGATATGAATTGCCTGAAGAAAAGCTTAATACCGAGTTTAATGAAGATTCCCGTTTTGTCATATCCACAAAAGATTTACCGACTCAGACAGAAAATGCACCGATTGTCGGAGAGACGAGTCTTCACACACTTTATGGACTTAAGGAATGGCGAATCCAGACGGTGGCGTATAAAATTGCCAAGTTTACCCTGGAAAAATTTTTCAGAGATGAAGAGGAAAATATTAAACCCTGGCTCTTTCCGGAACTGCTGAGAATCTCAAGAGAATGGCTTGACAAGTATGTTTACTGCAAAGACAATACTTTTATACAAATGATGCTCATTATCGATTTTACTGAAATTGCCTCGGAAAAAATTTACCGTGCCATTGCCGCAGCGGAACCCGGCCGGAAACGGTTGAAACCAGTACTCCGGCCTTATGACACTATAGGTTCCACTGCCTTTGTAGAATTCGACACAACACGACCGGTCTATAAAACAAGCGAAGATAAGTGCCACATTTCCCACGTTGTCGCGGATACCGAATCATGGGAACAGAAAATGGCGCAGACCATGGAAAACATGGATGAAGTCCACTCTTATGTCAAGAACCAGGGTTTAGGCTTTACCATACCCTATATTCTCGATGGGAAGGAGAAGAATTATGTCCCCGACTTCATTGTTAAAATCAATGGGCACAATGATATACTCAATCTCATTGTTGAGGTTACCGGTGAACGACGCAGGGAAAAACAGGCGAAAGTAGATACCGCCAGAAATCTCTGGGTACAGGCCATTAATAATCATGGGGGTTTTGGCCGGTGGGCATTTATCGAAATAAGCGATCCCTGGGATGCTCAGAACACTCTCCGGCAATATGTGAAAAACCTGATCACAAATCGAGTAGTATGCAGACCGGGTGTATGCGGCGGTGAACCTTGCATTCAGCAAACCCGTATCCCTGTTTCAATCCTGGTTAAGTACCGGCAGCTCGGGAGCAATGATAATGAGCTGCTTCGTATGTATCCCTCACTCACGAATGATGACCTTACTGCTGCCCGGCATTACTATGAATTAAACAAATCGGAAATAGATTCTTTAATAGCCGCCAACGAGAGAGCATAGATGGCGCGGCTCTATAGTAACGAAAATTTTCCAGTACCGGTCGTTGAAAAATTGCGCAGGCTGGGACATAATGTACTTACGACCCATGAAGCTGGAAAGTCACAGGCTGGAATTGAAGATGAAGAAGTACTATATACATGCGCATAAGTATTTCGACAAAAATACTCCACGCCCTTTGTTTTCAGTCTCTCCAGAAAAATATACAAACGATAAAACATAATTAAGGTTCCTATACCCATTGACAATTCATATGATAATCACGTATAT
>JAUVGS010000401.1 GCA_030593665.1 Chitinivibrionales bacterium
GTAATTTTTATCGTTTCAACAGTGATTTGTTTGGGTTATTTCTCTTTTTATGTTTTCCACATGGTTCGAATAATTATTTTATACAATTAGCTATTTTCATTCATTTTTTTTCGTTTTTCGAAATATATTTTAATTAAGAAAAAAATTCCTTAAAATTCTACCGGGAGGCTTTTTTGAAACAAAAAAATCCGATTTTGACCATATTATTGGGAATAACAATTCTTTTAATGTTCGGTGCTTTGCTCATTACCCATTACGTTCCTGATTCCGATTACAACTTTAAAGCCTGGTCATTACTGCCGCCACTGGTGGCAATACTCCTTGCATTCGTTACCCGGCAGGTTTTTTTATCACTGTTTCTGGGTGTGTACATTGGCTGTGCAATGCTTGTGCAGGGAAATATTTTCGGTAAACTCTTTCATGGGTATATGAATACTTTTTCCACAGTCATTGAATCAGTATCAGATACATTTCATGCCGGTATCCTTATTTTCACCCTCACCATAGGCGGTATGATCGGTGTTATTGCCAAAATGGGCGGCACCAGGGCAATCGCTGCAGCTCTTGCTGAAAAGGCAAAAACAGTGCGCAGTGCCCAACTGTATACCATGCTCATGGGTGTAGCAGTCTTTTTTGATGATTATGCCAACACTCTCATTGTCGGGCCGACCATGCGGCCATTGACCGATTCAAAAAGAATATCCCGTGAGAAGCTCTCTTACATAGTTGATTCTACGGCAGCCCCGGTGGCAGGTATGGCTTTAATCTCGACCTGGGTTGGGTATGAACTGGGTTTGATTAATGATGCACTAAAAGCAGTCAATATCGACGCAAACGCTTACACTATTTTCCTTAAATCAATCCCTTTTCGGTTTTACGACATTCTCGCGTTAGTGCTTGTATTTCTGGTCGCCTATCTCATGAGGGATTTCGGCCCGATGCTTACTGCTGAAAGACGGGCACGAAAAACAGGCAAGGTATTGGCTGACGGCGCTATTCCCATGTCGTCACTGGAAATTGAGGAAGCTGAATCAACAAAAGATATAAAACTCAAGGTTTCGAATGCGTTAGTGCCGATCCTTACCATGGTCGTTATCTCATTCTTCGGCCTCTGGTACAGCGGCGGGGGCCCAAAACTACCGTTCAGCCTTGCAGGAATACGGGATGCATTCGGTGAAGCTGATGCATCGGTTGCGCTGCTCTGGGGTGCGGCACTGGGGAGTATCGTTGCTATTACCATGGCCACCACACAGAAAATATTGACCCTTCAGGAAGCTTTTGGGGCATGGGTCAATGGTACAAAGTCACTGATGATTACCTGTATAATACTTACCTTTGCCTGGTCACTGGGCTCAATCGCTGAAAAAGTCGGCACGGCAAATTACCTTGTCGGTGTTGTCACTGACACATTGCCGAGCGGCCTGCTTCCGTCCTTTGTGTTTGTGATATCCTGTATTGTAGCCTTTGCGACCGGCACCTCATGGGGAACCATGGCTATTATGATGCCCCTGGCGATACCGCTTGCAAATTCGTATGCTCCGGGAGTAGTGGGCCCTCTTCTCCTCTCAACCTGTGGAGCTGTTCTAACCGGTGCAATATTCGGCGACCACTGTTCACCAATCTCCGATACGACTATCATGTCATCAATGGCATCTTCAGCAGACCATATTGACCATGTAAAAACACAGATGCCATACGCACTCGTTGTTGCCGGTGTTGCGGTTGTACTCGGGTATCTACCCTGCGGATTCGGTTTTAATCCGTTTATTTCGATAGTGCTGGGTGTGGCTGCTCTCTATGCGGTAGTCCGCTTTATCGGCAAGAATCCTGATGAGGATACGCCTGTACCTGAAGCCGCTGCAGGTAAAAGTTAATTTTCTTTCTAACGCGGGATAAACCCGCAAGTAAGTTCCTTATCAGATTCCTTTCTAAAAAACAAGAAAGCAATCTGTAAGGTACTAAATAACCCGCCTTCAAAGGCGGGTTATTCTATTATAGTAGCTCCTCAAGTGTATTTTTATAGCAATTTTAGCCGGCTGTATTTACTGATTCAATAATTAAAGGAACCTGTTGTGAAAGTAAAAAAACGTTTTGTCTCCAAGGGACACCTTATCGACTCGGGTATCCTGGCCAACATCCTGAACCTGATTATAAAAGAGGGTGTTGATTACGAAATTAATAGATTCAAAATCGGCAAAACCAATCTGCAGCCTTCGTCTCTTGACATTTCCGTAATATGCAGTTCCCGTAAACAGCTCACCGAACTGGAGAAAAAGCTCATCCAGATCGGCTGCTATGAATTTACTTCACCGGAGCCGGTGCTAAAAGCGGCGGAAAAGGACTTGTGCGCTCCTGATGACTTCTATTCAACCACCAATCACCGCACCGAAGTTTTCTTTGACAATAAATGGCATACCGTTACCGACCAGAGAATGGACGCCGTGATTGTGTTTGCCGGTGACATGCCCGTTTGTAAAAAACTCCGTGATATAAAAAAGGGCGACAGGATTCTCTGCTCACCTGAATCGGTACGAGTGTTTCCGCCTGAGCGGGAACGTAAAGGCAGTGCTTTTGGATTCATGGGGAATACAGTCTCTTCCGAGCGGAGTGTTAAAGTTATAGTGACCCGGTTCGCGGAAGAGCTGAAGAGAATAAAAAGGGAAAAAGGTAAAATTATTGCGGTTGTGGGGCCGGTGGTTGTGCACACCGGCAGCGCACCTGCGCTTGGCAGCCTTATTCGCAAAGGGTATATCCACGGTATTCTCTCCGGTAATGCGCTCGCTGTGCATGATATAGAGGCACACTATTTCAACACCTCCCTCGGTGTTAACCTGACAACGGGGAGGCCCTCCTCTGAAGGCCACAAAAATCACATGCGCGCTATCAACATTATTAACCGGCACGGCTCGATAAAAGCCGCGGTTAAAGCCGGCGATCTAAACTCGGGTATCATGTATGAAATTGTCAAAAAAGGT
>JAUVGS010000330.1 GCA_030593665.1 Chitinivibrionales bacterium
AATCCTCTATTAAAAAGGGGTGGTATAGGAGATATATCCGTCCGGTATTCAAAAATATGTATTATAGATAGGGTGGGGTAAAATTTGATATAATTAGAAAAATTTTAGGTTTCTTTTTTTCATCTTATATGTATTTTAATATCAAAAAAGAGACACTTCTCCAATTACCCCGCAAAAAGGATATGATTATAGGGACGAGTACTAAAAAGTAATATCATCGAATCCTCAAATATCCATCACAGACACTATCCCCATCATACGTTTACAGTATCACTTCTACAATAAAATACTTAACAACGTACTTTTCCTGAGGAAGACATGCAAGAGGGTAAAATATTATACGCCATGGTCGATACTACGTGTGTGCTCAAACTGACAGGCGCAATTGTTTATAGTATCAGCCCGGGATTTGACCGGTTCCTGCAAAAGGTAATTACCCATGGCGGCATTGATTCATTTGTCGTTGATCTTACGGGAACCTCCTATATTGACAGTACCAACCTTGGCCTTCTTGCAAAACTGCGGGAATATTCATCGGATCAGTCCGAAATGCAGCCGACGCTTATTTCCAATAATCCATATATTAATGAAGTACTCTGTGATATAGGGTTTTCAAGTATCTTTAATATTGTCGATTGTATTGATGAAAACTGCTCCAATTTTGAGGAACTTACCTTTTCTGATACTATACCGGATAATTTAGCCCACGTTATGCTGAAGGCCCACCGCGAGCTGATGAAATTGAATAAGACTAATAAAGAACTTTTTAAAGATGTTGTGAAGTATCTTGAACAAGATCCGCGTAGTAATTCTACATTCTCACCATATTAAATTACCAGGTCGTTATAATACCGTGCTCCCACCGGCTCCTATATTATCAATGTATGATTACTAAGTTGCTTTAGGAAATTAAAAAGATATATTTTGTCTCATTGTCACAATAATCTCAGGGTTCCAACGCAACGAGTTGTTTAAATATGAAAAAGCCGTTTCGAATACTCATTGTAGATGATGAAGCGGGAATTCGTAAGATTCTAAGACTGTTCTTGGAGTTAGAGGGGTATACTGTCTTTGAGGCGGTATCAGCAAGCCAGGCTCAGCAGATTGTACAAAAAGAAAACCCGCACCTGATGATACTGGATGTGGTACTGTGCGGCCAGACCGGGTTTGAGGTGTGTGAATGGATTAAAGAGAATCCTGAAACAAAAGATGTTATTGTAATTCTCTTTACTGCCCTTAATCAGGATCATGACTATCAGGAAGGTGAACGGGTGAAATGCGATTATTATCTTACAAAACCGCAGAATCCCAAGGATATTGTGAAAAAGGTAAAAGAGTTTCTTGATGAGATAGAAGAACAAGCTAATGAACATATGGAATAATCGGGAGTGCATGCTTTTTTTATACAAAAACAGTTTTTATTAGTAAAAATTTTATGGAATGTATACACAACAAATTCCCCTGCATTTATCGGGGATTTATTATTTTACTGAGCCCATTTCTTTATCCACCAATGTGGATAAACAAGGATTATTCTTAAAACACTACGAGTCAGTCATACCATAATGTATACGGAAAGGTTTTTGTGACACATGACTAAAAATACTCCTATTAGCGTATTGCTCATTCTTATTTTCGCGGGATTGGCAGTATGGTATCTCTATCCGTCAGTTACCTTTTATATGCGAACGTCTGAAGACCGGGCTGAGATTATCAAAAACCATCCTGATGTTTTAAAAAAGGTTGTTAACCTGGGGCTTGATCTCCAGGGAGGTATGCGGCTGGTACTGGAGGTTGACCGGTCAAAATTAAAGGATGAAGAGGACCGTGATGTTATTGATCGTGCCTATACTATTATTGAAAACCGGATTAATCAACTTGGTGTTGCCGAGCCTTCCATACAAAAGCAGGGGAAGGACCGGTTAGTAATAGAGCTGCCGGGGCTGCGGGATGAGAAAGCTGCGAAAAAGGTTATTGGTTCAACGGCACAGCTTGAGTTTAAACTGTTGCGGGAGGCTGTTGAGCTTGACAAGGCGATACGAATGATTGACAAAGTGCTTAAGGGAGAACGGACGAAGGAGACCGCTGTGGTTGATACGGCAGACACCTCGGCTGTCAAAGAAAAAGAGGCGCAGGAACATGCTGAACAGCTTTTTACCGGACAGGAAACCACTGTTGATACCGGTGTGACGGAAGAGGCTGATACGACAGAGGATATGTTTGCCTTCACCTCATTTAAGGAGTATCTGGTAGCAGTCGGGTCGAATATGATTGGCGTCCGTGAAAAGGATAAACCGAAGGTTGACGCAATTCTTGCGCGTAAAGATGTACAGGATGCGTTAAAGCGTGCCGGCCTTGGTGGAAGTTGTTTCCTCTGGGCGCATGATCTTGAACCGGTCAACAACATGGAAATCCGTCCTATTTATTATTTGAAGAAAAAGGCTGAATTAAAGGGTGATATTATCAAGGATGCTCGCTGGGAAGTTGCCCAGGGCGGCCTTGACGCCGGACAGGCGGTTGTTAACCTTGAGATGAACCGTGAAGGGGCGCGCAGGTTTTCACGGGTGACCGGTGTTAACGTACATAAATACCTCGCGATTATCCTGGACAGCACGGTATACTCAGCACCGCAAATCAGACAAAAGATATCGCAGGGACGTGCTCAGATTACCGGAAGCTTTACTCCGGATGACGCGAAAAATCTTTCGATTGTGCTTCGCGCAGGCGCACTTCCTGCACCAGTAACAATTATTGAAGAACGGACCGTCGGGCCCTCTCTTGGACAGGATTCTATTGACAAGGCTATAAAAGCGTGCGTGATTGGATTCGCTCTGATTGTGGTTTTTATGCTTATCTACTATAAATTTGCCGGTTTAATAGCAAATATAGCGCTGCTGCTGAACCTCATTTTTGTTCTTGCAATAATGGCAAGTGTGGGGGCGACCCTGACACTTCCCGGTGTTGCCGGTTTGATTCTAATTATTGGTATGTCCATTGACGCTAACGTTATTATCTTTGAACGTATCCGTGAAGAACTCGCTGTCGGCAAGACGATCCGCAGTGCTGTGGATGCCGGTTATGCACGGGCATTTGTTACTATTATGGATGCTAATATTACCACCCTGTTTACCGCTTTGATTCTCATGTGGGTTGGTACCGGGCCAATTAAGGGCTTCGCTGTCACTATGATTTTCGGTATTCTGGTGTCACTCTTTACCGCACTCTTTTTGACGCATGTCATTTTCAATATCATAACATCAAATAGAGAATTAAAGAAATTAAGTATTTAATATAAACGCTATAGAGGAATCATTATGCAGTTTTTTAAATCGCCGAACATTAATTTTATCGGGAATCGAAACAAGGCATTTGTTTTTTCCGGTGTGTTATTTGCCGCTACCGTCGTTTCAATTATCATGCATGGAGGTCTGAATGCCTCAATTGACTTTGTCGGTGGAAC
>JAUVGS010000164.1 GCA_030593665.1 Chitinivibrionales bacterium
ACCTTTTTTCCCGATCACAATCCCTTTCTGTCCCTGTGTTTCAACGTGTATTGTTGCGGAAACAACATGCTGTTCCTTATACTCTTTATAATCCGGAATCTCTACACACGAAGCATGTGGAACTTCTTCATAAGTCAGCTCAATTATCTGTTTGCGGATATATTCTGCTGCAAAAAATCGCAGGTTCAAATCGGTTATATCATCTTCAGGATAGTATCGCGGGCCATAGGGTATAAACGGCTTAATTATTCCCAGGAACTTTTTTTTCGCATCACGGGAGATAGCGCTGAGTGATATCTGGGGGAACGGGGCAAGCCCGGGATACCGTTTATAAAAAGATTGCTTTACCATATCAACAGAGGAGCAAGCATCCGTTTTATTAAAGACTATACAAACCGACGTATTCATATGTTCTACCATCGCAGCGATTTCATCTTCTTCTTTACCGAACTGACGCGAGAGATCTACTAAATAACAGAGGATATCAATACCGGCGTCATCAAACATCTTTGTGCTCTGACGGTACATTGACTTGTTAAGAGTATGTTTTCCCTTATGTATCCCCGGCGTATCCACAAAAACCAGTTGATACCCTTCCCCGTTATAAATCCCCCGCATAATCCGCCTGGTTGTTTGCGGCATGGGGGTGACTATTGAAAGGTCCTCACCGAGGATAGTATTAAGAAGAGTGGACTTGCCGCTGTTCGGCCGTCCAATCAGGGCAATAAAGGCTGATTTGCATTGTGGGGATATAGGTTTCATATGAGAATAAACTATGCTTTAATACAGTATTATTTTTTTGCCAGAACTGGAGAATGATGTATCTCGTTACTATGCCCTGCTAACGAATCCAACCTGTTTTCTCGTTCTTCCTTTTGTACTATCTGAATCCTTCGTATATGCTTTCTCATCATCTCCGCACCGATAAAACTTGAATGGACTGTCCAGTAATCGCCATGGACAGTAACAATCCCGGTTGCCAGATGTTGTGAAGCATCCGTTTTATGGCGGCTGAAACCGACAAACCAGTCTGCCTTTCCCATACCCTCTTTATCAACGCTTCCGGTTTTTCCACCATACTCAATTTCTTTAAAGCGACAGGATTTCTTGATATACCGGAATGCTTTGCGGGCAGTACCGTATCGTGCCACACCCTTCATTAACGCGACCATTTCTTCTGCGGTCTCTTCCTGAATCGGCATCCGCCACAACACGCTCTGCCGGGAATACCTGTTCTCACCGGAAGTCAAATCAGTTATGCTGTCAACAATTGTCGGAGCATATATCTTCCCGTGGTGCGAAATACCTGCGGCAATCATCGCACCAAACAGCGGCGACATAGTGGTACTCTGATTAAACCCGCACGCCATTTCAGCGATCGCAAAGGTACTGTCAGGATAGATAAAGACTGCCTTCTCATTGTCAAGCTCAAAGGGAATGTTTGCATTAAAACCAAATTTTACCGCATATTCGTTAAGGCCGTCTGCACCAAGGGTGAATATACCGATTCTGCCAAATACCGGATTAATTGAATAGGCAAATGCTTCTTTTAAGGTAATTTCCCGATACTCTTTCAGTTCTTTTTTCAACTGCGAGTTGTACAGGGTATGATTCCTTCCGCGCGTCTTGAGTTTACTGTCCGCACGAAGCCCGGCTTTCTCAATTGCCCCTGCTGCAGCTATTATTTTAAATATCGAGGCTGCAGGAAACAGACTGCTGCAGAAGAGATTCCGTGCCAATACCTCTTCCCCCTCATCAGTATAAGAAACCAGTGAAAGTATTCTTCCGGTGGATGGTTCAATAATGACCAGCGCACCGTATTTTGGATGGTATCGTCTGAGATACTCTATGCCAATTCGCTGTAATGTTGTATCAACGCTTAAATGAACAACATTGGCGCCTTTTTTAAAGTGTATGGTATCCTTTGTATGTGTTAAGCGGGGCGGCGCTTGTTTAAAGATATCCTTTATTCGTTCAAAGGTTAATTTCCCGGGCAGTTTAATTTCCGGTTTCTTCCGGCTCTTCTCTTTTTTTACCTTTTTTAGCGACCGTCTCTGCTTTGAAGGTTTCTGTTCTGTTACAGTAGAATCCATAAAGGCAGATGCCTCATCACTTGGCTTATCAGGCTGTACACTGTTCCTATACCACCAGAATCCTAAACCTGCGATAACAAAGAACAGCACAAATCGTATTCTGCCGCGATGGGGAAGGCGGAAACTTTTTTTAATACTTTCTTTTCTGGCTTTTTCTAATAAAGGAGCTTTATCTGACATTTGAAATAAGTTCAATCAATTATTCTGACAGTTTATCCGAAATACCTGTTACTAATTATAAGATGATATTTTTAGAAAGTAAGCGCCGCTTGAATTGTCACTGTTTTATCATCTAAGAGTTTGGTGCGGTCGCGGTTCCACTTCCAGCCATACCGTGTCTCCCATATGACAGAAGCTCCGGCGAGAACTTCAACACCAAGCCGGTATCCCCAATAGGTATAGGGTGATTGATAAAAGAATGGCCTTTTTTCAGTCTTATCGATATGTGTCTGATAAAAGAATCCATTCACCTTATTAATTTTCGGTATCCGTTCAAGAAGAACCTCCCCCACATCCACTTCAGCTTCAGCACGCTGGTCCAACACGTCGGGGTCACCAACTAAACGCTGATAGCTTCCGCTTAGAATTACTATATTTTTAATATTAAATCCGCACAGACCAAACACGCCGTTTAAATCAACTGCCGGAAGAGCATCTTCCTTTACATGTACCTCCGGTGTCCTCATGATGCGCTCATCGAGATAATACGGACCAAAATATGCGGGCTCAAAATACTCCTCGATATGGCGATATTCCAGGCGTGCCCAGACCGGACCAACTTTCAATCCTACACCCGGGGCACCGATTCCCCATCCTTTGTAAAACTTGTCTTCATTTTCATCATCAACCATAACACCGGCCTGCCCATACAGGTCAAGGTTCAATAATTCTGAGCTGATTATCGGTATGATGATATCACCGCCTAATACAATAACCTTATCCTCAGCAGACTTTGCCCATTCATCTTTATGTTCGACCTTGGTATCATAATCATCGAGGTTTTTATGATCCTGGATTAAATTGTCATAGTATGGATAATCTTTATAGGTAGTATATAAATAAGTGCTATCGGTTACATCGTCTTCATCTTTATCCCTTCTATCTCCATCTAACGTGTAATCCCACTCCCGTGCCGGTGCATACTGATTTATATCAGACGCAACAGTTGCTGCGATGGACAATCCGCCAATAATCGGTTTCCCGGTTTTTTTAAAAGGTTTAAACGCCAACCGGCCGGCAAGGATACCACCGTCATTGGCAAAATCCTTGAAATCAGCAACCAATGTCTGCAGGGAAATACCTATCGGGCCGAGGTCATTTAAATCAAACTGCAGGCCAAATAACTTTTCTCCAGGATAATGGAGCATATTGGTAAGCCGGTCAACAATGAAGCCATAACCGAATGTCACATTGTCTAGGCCGCCAAGCTTAAAATATAGCGGGTCTCCCGGGTGATTAAACCGGATATAACGGATTTTTCGCAGGAGTGAGAATCCGGCCTCCCTGCCGCCGCTAAAATCCCATCCCCTGTTCGAGAAATCTCCCTGTGCATCAAGAAAAAGCTCCAAATCAAAGAAAACGCCGAAACGCCAGATCGGCACATCCACACCAAATGCAATACGGGTCCACTGTTCATTATCAACAGTAACCATACCGGCGCTTATTTCCCACTGCGGCTTATCCGGTTCTTTCTCCCCTTTGTCAGGCTTCCTCTTTTCAGCTACCTTTTCATCAGGTTTTCCCTCTCCGGCAGGAGTTGCAGGCTGTGCCCCGGCCGGCTCTTTCTTCTCTTCTTTTTTCTCAGGTTCCTCTGCGGGTTGTTCGGCAGGTTGCGCCGGAGGTGTGGTTTCAGGTTTTTCCGCAACAACCGGCTCCGGTGATACCAGGGGTGTTTCAACGACTGCTTCCTGCGCAGGGTTCTCACCGGCAGGAGCCTGTGCAACATCTGCCTGAGCCGGCCCCTCCGTCTGAGACGGTTCCTCCACCTTCACCTCTTCTGATGCGGATGCCGCAGATTCTCCATGTTTCACACCGGACCAGGATTCAAGCGATTCTATTGCTTTAGGAGGTAACTGCTTGACCGGGGTAAACGAATTAGCAGCAGCATTATAGGTACAATAGTTACCCGCATCAACATCTACCGCCCCGCCATCGGATTTAGTCATGCGGATTTTTCCTTTTAGTACCGCGACACTGGGATCACCGTTCTTTGTGATCTTGACTGCAGCAGCCGTACCAATCGGGGTAAAGATACACCCGTTTGCCTTTATCTCAACGATTACCTCGGCTGAATCTGCCTCCCTGTTTAAAAATATCTGCCCCCTGATAAGATGAATGACCACTTTTTTCTCGCTTGCACTCATCACAAAAGTACAGGAGTCTTTAAGAACAAGCTTTACCGATTTTAAAAGGGTACACTCTGCTTTCCCTGTTTCCCCTGCCAATAAAGAATCTCCGGATTCAACGGATCCCGTATTCTCAAGAGTGGTCCATGTAATATCAGCCTGCTTTTTTACTAACATTTCACCGGAATCAATAATAAAGGCAATCTTTCCGGCAAATGAAAAACTATACAGTATTCCAATAAGTAAAAGTGTCATTATTTTCCTGTTACCCATGAGCTACCTCCCTAACTATATTAAGGATAAAAAGAACCTTATTGTCATAAGATACTTTCCAGTTAAAGGTAAATCAAGCGTTTAAACAGTGTAAAAGTAATAAAAATGGTGACATAAGAAATGTTATAAGGAAGAGTAAACTGTGTTAAACCGGGCGATGACTGATGGCCATGAAAAGTGTGATTGAATATGTTCATAACCGGAGGCAGCAAGTTTTAGCGCACGATCATGATCGGAGAAAATTGCTGATATAGCTTTTGCAATTGCCTGAGGATCACGCGGCTGTACAAGGAGGCCGGTTTCATTATGTATTATTATATCGACTATGCCGCCGATATTTGTTGCAATAGCAGGTCTATTATAAGTCATAGCCTCAATAAGAACTACTCCAAGTCCCTCGGTGTCACCTTTGCTGTCCACAATAGAAGACAGGACAAATACATTGCACTCGGTAAAAAGGTTTTCCAGAGTCTCCTGCGGGATTTTGCCCGGCAGACTGACACGGTCTTCAAGATGCAGGGATTTACTCAAATTAATAAGATCATCCCGGATTGGACCGCCGCCGGCAATAGTGAGTGATGCATCCGGCCACTTTTCCAGAATTGACGGCATTGCCCTGATGAGATAATTGAACCCTTTTCGTTCGATCATCCTTCCGACGCTGAGTATCCTGTGGTTTGGCTGTAAAGCCGGTATTTCCGCAGCAGGTTCTATGGTCGTGCCATACGGGATAATAGAAAGCGGTCGATCGTAAATATCCTTTACCAAATTACCGGTAAAGGTAGATATTGCAATAACCCGGTCGGCTTTTTGTATAAAAAACTTAAGGAAATGTTTGACTGGCGGGAACCGCTTCACCAGCATCAGACTCGCGGTATAAAAATTGAGGACGATTCTCGTCTTATGAAAAATCGCTGCAATATATCCAAATAACGCATGTGGTAAAGGCCAATGTATATG
>JAUVGS010000481.1 GCA_030593665.1 Chitinivibrionales bacterium
ATCGACATCGAGGCTGTTGACGCTGCCGTCGCCGTTGCAGTCGCCGCGCCGCTGGCCGATGCAGCGCCAATGAGCGCCAGTATGAAATAGAGATAATTAACCTGCCCCTGAGACCATGAAGCAGTACCCAATCCCAGCAGGATACAGGCTGGGGTCAGAATAAGAAAAGGCAGACGCATGGGGCCGAACAACAATGAAACTTTACTCATGGTATTTTCTCCCTTTATAGCATGATAATGTGGTCTCTATAAAATAGTTTTACAGCCCTTGATTTACAACCATCTCTCAATAAAAAAGTCGTTCCGGGCCCCCTCCTCCCTCGAGTACCCGAAACGACCGGTTGTCGCTGTATAAACTACACCGACATTTTTTCAATCAGCATTGCCCGAAGATTTCTCTCCCCATTCTCTCTACGTAAACAACACTAATTCAGTATAAACAGGTGTGATGAGAATGATACTACCACTGCAAACAGAAGTCTATTCATACTGTTACTCCTCCCTCTCCCAAAGGAATTGTTATATGTACCGCTCTACTTTTTAAACTTCCCTCTCAATTTCATTACTTCCCGGATATAATTCCGTCTCCGGTTTCACCCAGCGCCCATAAAACACACGCCCCAAACATTTTCCACCCGTCTTCCGTGAGATTACGGACAGTATACTTGGTACGGTTGAAGAAATGTCCCACGCGGCGGGCAGGTGCTTTAAAGCCTTTAAACATTTCATCGCCCGTATCGTAACAGAAAATCAAAGCGATTCCTTCTTTTCCCGGAAACTCAGCGACAATCTCAACCTCGCCCTTTGGCTTACCCCAGCTTACATATCCTTCATCAAAAAGAACCTGTACATAATTATCAAAGCCGGAAGCGATATAATGGTCGGGTTTCACCACTTTTATAAACCCATCCGATATCATGTCGCCAAAATCCTTTGTCTCTGTTGAATCGGTGATCATCAGGTAGGGGAAATAATTATCTTCACTTGACACAATGGGCTTATTCACATCACGGAGCATAGCGTGGGCCAGCAGGGTATCCGCCATGATGCTTGAGGACATATAGATAATATCCATCCCTGCAGTATCGCTGATCGATATCTTGTTATGCTCAAATACAAAAATCGAAAAAGCCATCTCTTTTTCAAGCCTGCTTATCAGAGTGACATCACTTAACCACACGGCATCCGAACCGACAATAAAAAGCATAGTATACTTCGGATTATACTCTTTCAGTACGTTATCAATCACCGTAAAATACTTTGGCCCGGTGAAATTCTTATTTACATACCACAATGGTTCATTACCGGCCTTGTACCCGATGGGCAGTATCGAATATGAGTAATCAAAATCATGATTATAAAAACTATAATCGTCAAGATTGCTCCCCTGCAGTTCAATCTTAATATCTTTCACATACACGGTCGCCTGGGTTACATTCTCTATAGTTGTCGGCAGAAAATTAATGGTATTACCTGATATAACGGTGAGTTCATAATGTCCCTGCGGCATCAACGGCAACGTATATATCCCATTTGAATCGGTAAACACTCTCTCTGAAATACCCGGGATAAATACCTGAATATTACTTTTTGAAATCCCCTCCTCAGTTAATACTCTTCCGATTAACATCACTTTGGATTTTAGAATCATATTACCGGCGACAATAGTTGAATCGGTCTTTCTCTCGAATTTTGAAATAATCGAGGACAAGCGTGCAGCGGCATCATCGCAGGAAATGACATACTTTCCTTTTGGAATATAGCCGAATTCATATCTGCCGCTCTCATCAGTGACCACGGTCGTATCGATGAATGCACTGTCACTGTCCGGCGTGATAATAATACTCTTTATCCTGACTGTTTTACCGATTGCAGGCCGTGAATCCTCATATACGACATTGCCGACAATCAGGTTCGGTATAACCGTACCACCCGCTACCGGTGCCGGCCCGCTGGAGCATCGTATCAACAGCATACTTACAATGGTAATCAATCCCAGATATCTGATCATGGTGACTCCCTTCCTCCGTCAAGATCTTTTGATACCGGGAAAAACTGAAGATTAAACTGGTGCACTTTTTTAATCTGCGTGTTGTCTTCAGTAATGAAAATCGACTCAAATTCCTTTTCAAAATTTCTTATCAGCTCATTCAACCTCTGAAAACTCTCATCACTCAGTGAAAGAGTACAGTTAAAAAAGTAACGCTCATCAGGGGTAAGCCGCTCGACTGCATCAATCGACTGCATGATCATATCACGGCGTGCTTTTTTATAGGAAAATGACGGCACATCTCCCGGGTAGAGCACATTATCAACCTGAACGTATCTTCCATCACCATTTTTAGTAATCATATTAAGCTCAACCAGCGTCCTGACAGCATCTTTCGCCTCT
>JAUVGS010000302.1 GCA_030593665.1 Chitinivibrionales bacterium
CCGGATGTATAATAATCTTTGACTTGCCCCACACCTTCCGCATCAGTACTATCTTTATACAGGTAGTAAGCATGGCGGGGGAAATAGGCATTCTCCTTATCCCCGGTTGGAATAGAAAGGGCGCCATAATATGCCATCTCAAAGAATCTCTTATGGGGATAGGGTGGATACTGCCATTTTAACGACATCTCCATATCGCCAAGGCCGGCGACCGTATTACCACCAAAATCAGCATTATTCTGTGCTTCATGTTTTGATATAAATTCGGTATAAAGAGGCAACATCACCGCTAAATCAAGGTACCGGGTGATACCATACCCAATTGCAAAATTCATCGTGGTAATCGTCATGTTGATATCTTCATTTTTCATTATATCATACGTTGTATCCAGCGTTGTCGTATTGATAATAGGTGTGGTATCGATAACCGAAATGACGAAATCTTTATGGCGGCTTAAATTACCATAAGCTCCAATAGAAAGCCTTCCCATACCGAGTGTTTTAGCGGACTGACAGGTAAACAATCCGGTTTGTCCATACCTGTTTACAAGGGGCGTATCATAGTACAGTGCATATATATTACATACCAAAGAGAAACTCATCACAAACAGGACAGAAAATACTCGTTTAATCATGCTTCTTAATCCTCTCTCTGTGAAATCAACCAGTAATTGCCCCTCTAATTATTACCGATAAAATATATAGTGTCAAACACAGAAAATGTATAGTATTATTAAACCATACTTATAATAATACCTTATATCAAAATAATCTTTTGGAAACAGCTATGCAAAAGCATTCTAAATATTCGGAGGTGATTCCATATTTCTTCCTTCTAATGATTTTGAATTAATAAACATGTCATATGGAAATACCAATAGAATTACAGGATAAAATCAAACGAATTGCAAACCTGCCGACTCTTCCCCAGGTGGCCTGTTTGATTATGGAGTACATTAATAATCCCCATTCTTCAACGAGAGATATTGCTTCTATTGTAAGCCAGGATGTTTCTCTCACTGCTAAAATATTGCGTCTTTCCAACAGTGCTTTTTACGGTATGCCCAGAACAATAGCAAATATAAACGAAGCAATAGTCATCCTTGGATTTAAAGTCATCTATACAATGGTACTGAGTCTTACTGTTTTTGATATGTTCCCTCATGATAAACATTCAGCACAATTCAATCGAAAAAAGTTCTGGAAACACAGCCTGTTATGTGCCCTATTATCGAAACTTATTGCGGAAAAAATCGCTATAAAAGGAATTAATCCGGAGGAAGCATTCTGTGCCGGTCTTCTCCATGATATAGGTAAAATCGTGATGGAACAATACCTTCATGATGACCTCCATAGAGCGATAGATTACGGCAATAAAAACAAAAAATCTTTTTATCAGTCAGAATCTGAATTGTTGGGATATACGCACCAAGACGTTGCTGAATGGTTGATTTCACAATGGAATCTTCCTGAACTTCTCTGTGCTCCGATTATTTATCATCATTGTCCGGAGAAAGCGACAGCAAACAATCCTTCCTTACAATCATCATTCTCAGGAATTCATACCTGTATCTGCCATATTTCAGATTATGAAAGCTACGATAAAAAAATAACAGGGACGCGCTCAACAATTACGCCTCCTCTTCTTAAACCTGAAAGTCTATCTGCAATAGATCTTTCTGAACGTAAGCTTGCATCGATACACGAACAATTGCCGGAAAAGCTGGAACAACTGACTATCTTCTATGACCTCTTCTCATCCTGACCCGGATAAGTACTTTAACGGAATAATTAGTTTCTGTTAAATATTGACAGATGACCGTCATTGTCATTGTTCATTCTTAAGCATAAGGAGTTCCAGACTTCGTCTGTTTCTATGGAGCAAATCCATGCCCTGAAACACACAAAAGCTGGATTCCGGCCTAAAAGCATACCGGAATGACATTCAAAACAAGCTATACTTAACAGATACTAATTATGCGAACGTGTGCTAAGCAGGTTCATAGGCAACAAGTGGCTGATCTTTTTTTACCCCTTCACCATCATTAACGAGAATAGCTTTAATTATACAATCCTCAATTGCGTCTATCTCATTAAACAGCTTCATTGCTTCTACGATACAGACCTTATCACCTTTTTTTACACGGTCCCCGATCTGTACAAGGATCGGTTTGCCCTGCCCGCTGGTTGAGTAAAAAGTACCAACCAGTGGTGCATTCAGGGTATGCGAATAGGAAGATGCCTCCTGCACACTCTCTTTTGGTTGATCCTGTATCTCTTTCTTTTCTTTTTTTGCTGTTTCTTCTGCCCCCGTTACAGCTTCCGGAGTCCCCATTTCATCAGTCGTATCTATTTTTTCATCAACCGCCAAAGAATTTACCCTGCTGCCGTCAGGCTGAATAGATAAAGTAAAATCCCCTTTGCTGATAGTAAGATTTTGCACCTGCAATCCTGCTGCTTGCTTAAGCAGATGGCCAAAGCCTCTATAATCTTCCATATGCATCATCTGTCCCGGTGCTTTAGCAGGTGCGGCTGGTTTTTTCTTTTCCTCTTTTTTCTCCGGAGGTGCCGCCTGTTTCTGCATTTCCAGGTCTGCCGGAATTAGCGGACGTTCATTTACAGGAAGCTTACGCCAGTTGAAATACTCCATTGCCGGCTCAGGTAAAATAACATAAGAAATAATATCCTCTTCACTCTCCACAAGATCCGAGTCCAGGCTATCAGTTGCATTTGGAAGCATAGGTTTAATCTTATCTGCAGGGCGATAGTTAATCGATTTTTCCTTGCCGAGAATCTTCCGCATGATTTTTTTATCGACCGGTGCGGGAGAACGGCCATACATCCCACGAAAGTAATCCTTTACTTCGTTTGGAACCACTTTGTATGGTTCATCGGTGATCACATTCATGGCTGCCTGTGTGCCGACTATCTGTGACGTCGGTGTTACCAGCGGCGGGTAGCCGAGATCCTTGCGGACACGAATTACCTCGTTCAGTGCATCGTCAAGCTTATCAAGCATGCCCTGCTTCTCAAGCTGCGAGCGGAAATTTGAAATCATGCCGCCCGGGATCTGGTGGATGAGTACTCCCGGATCAATAACATTCATATGCGTACTTTTCTGACGACGCTTTGGTGCAAGTTCATTAAAATATCTAGCGACTTTAGTAAGTGCATCAAAATCAAGATTAGCCGAGTAATTTGTCTCACTAAAGATAGCAGCCAGTGTCTCAACCGGCGGCTGTGCGGAGAAACCCGCCATTGATGAGATAGCGCAGTCAATTGCCCCGGCGCCGGCCCGTACACCCTCAACATAAGTCGGAGTGGCCATACCGCTTGTTGCATGGCAGTGAAGTTGAACCGGAATACCAACTTCTTGAACCAGCGCAGACACGAGTCTCTCAGCGCCTATTGGAGAAAGGATACCGGCCATGTCTTTTATGCAGATGGAATCAATACCAAGAGCAACCTGCTCCCTAGCGTACTGTACATACTTTTCGACAGTATGAACCGGTGATATTGTATAGGAAAGTGTGCCCTGTGCATGACCGCCATATTTTTTAACTGCCTTAATAGCTGCTTCAAGATTACGGGTATCATTGAGTGCATCAAACACGCGGAATATATCGATACCATTTGCACAGGCCAGTTCAACAAATTTATCAACCACATCATCTGCATAGTTTCTATACCCGACAAGGTTCTGTCCTCTC
>JAUVGS010000175.1 GCA_030593665.1 Chitinivibrionales bacterium
GACATACGGATTCCTGGAGACTTCTTTTTATCTCATTTACGATAAAGGGGCGAAATATACGAGTAATTTCTGCCCGGGAGATGACAAATCGCGAAGAGAGGATTTATTTATCTCTATGAAAAAAATACCAAAATTCAGAAATGAAGACCATGAACGTGAGTTCTGGGCGACACATGACTCAGCCGAATTTTTCAATTGGGATAAAGCTGAACTTGTGCATTTTTCAAACTTAAAACCTTCTTTAAAAACAATTTCTCTTCGTCTTCCTGAAGCGATGCTGGAAACGTTGAAAATGATCGCCCATAAAAGAGACGTGCCCTATCAATCTCTATTAAAGATATTTTTAGCAGAGCGACTTCAGGATGAATTGGAATTACCGAAAACAAAGCAACAAAAAAGTACTCATAACAAGCGCACGCAACGGTCGCTGACGCGCCGCTAATGCTTGCCGTTATCCCTGTGGGCACGTACGAAAGCCCCTGGATAACATTATGTAGAAGCAGAATGGTCATTCCCATGCCCCTCTGCTTAACATCCTGTTACTCTCCATCGTCTGAATAGAAACTAAAAAAAAAATCTTATGCCCGGCTTTTTCTTACACACCAGCAACCGCATCGAGTATTGTGCAGAAACCCTGGCGGAAATAATCGCACAAGACCCGCTGCCGCCGATGGAGCCTGAAACCATTGTCATCCCCAGCGGTGGCATGGAGCGTTTTATAGCATTTTCCCTGGTAGAAAAATTGCAGATATGCGCAAATATTGACTTTCCCTTTCCCAACGCTTTTATCCAGTCAATCTTTCAGAAAGTTTTCACAGAGATTCCGGAACGTTCCCTGTACAGTCCTGAGATGCTCACATGGCAAATCATGGCCATCCTCCCCTCCCAGCTTAAACGAAAGGAATTCGAACTGATCAGGCAGTATATCAGCAACGATCCTGATCAGATTAAGCTGTTCCAGCTCAGCAGGAAAATTGCAGACCTGTTTGATCACTACACCATATTCCGCCCGGAGATGCTTTATCTCTGGGAATCAGGGAAAACAGGCAGTACAAATAATGAGAAATGGCAGGCACTGCTGTGGAAAGTATGTGTTGATTCAATAGACGATATCCACAGAGTCGCCCTTCGAGAGAAGTTTTTTAATACATTAAAACAGGGTGACTCCCGGAACGGGTATCTGCCAAGACGTATCTCTATGTTCGGCATTTCATACCTTCCTGCATTTCATGCGGAAATACTGCATGCACTCTCCCGGTATATCGACATCCATTGTTTTACATTAAATCCATGCAGGCACTTCTGGGATGACATAGTTTCTGAAAAATATAAGGCTCGGAAATCAGTACAATCGCTTCAGGTTGATATGGATTTTACTGCCCTGCACTATGAAACGGGAAATAATCTCCTCGCCTCTCTCGGCGCTTATGGAAGGGAGTTTCTTTCCCTGCTGCACACCCTTGACTGTGAAGAATCAAGTGAATTCTTCAACCCTGCGGAAGACAACATGCTCGGTATACTGCAATCCGACATTTTGAATCTCCGTACCCATGACTCGCCGCGTATCATTCCCGACCATGACAAATCCTTACAGATCCAGGTCTGTCACAGTCCGCTGCGGGAAATTGAAGTTCTTCATAATGCAATTCTTTCCTTCTTCGAACAGGATGCGACGCTTACGCCGAATGATATTATCGTCATGATCCCTGATATTGAAGGCTATGCCCCTTTTATACATACGGTATTTGACACAGCGTCCGATACTGACCTCCGCATACCGTTCTCCATTGCAGACATGACAACCCGAAACGGTAATACTATTATTAATGACTTTTTCGCTATTCTTAATCTGAAGAAAAACCGTTTTTCCGCAGCCGGTGTACTATCGATTCTTGAATCGGATGCAGTCAGTGAAACATGGGGAATCGGTGAAGATGCACGCGCGCTCATTTATTCGTGGGTTGAAAAAACAGCTATTCGATGGGGCATTGATGAACAGGACCGCGAGCTGGCCGGGATGCCCGGTACCGGTGAGAATACCTGGCAGGCAGGGCTGGATAGACTGTTCCTCGGGTATGCAATGGCTCCTCACGGCGACATGCTTTTCGAATCGATACTTCCCTATGATACCCTTGACAGTAGTGATGCGGAAGCACTCGGGACCTTCGCTTCCTTCCTGGAAAAACTTTTTTGTATTGTACGGCAGATCGATTCGGACAGGACACTTTCGGAATGGGCAGATTTTCTTCTTTCTGTTTGTACTACGTTCTTTACATCGAACGAATCAAACGATTATCATCTTGAAATGCTCCGGCAGGCTATTCAAAACCTCTCTCTACAGGGACAAAAAACCGGCTATCCACACAAAATCTCCTTTACGATTATACGGACGTATTTTGAATCCCTGCTTTCCAAAAAGGAGTATGGCAAGGGTTTCATGACCGGCGGAGTAACCTTTTGTACCATGCTGCCTATGCGAAGCGTTCCCTTTAAAATTCTATGCATGGTTGGTATGAATGACGGTACGTTTCCCCGGAGGGAGCCTTCCGTTTCCTTTAACCTTATTGCATCACATCAGCAGCCCGGAGACCGATCCGTGCGAAAAGAAGACCGGTACTGTTTCCTCGAATCACTTCTTTCCGCACGCGAAAAGCTTTACATAAGCTATACCGGGCACAACATTACGGATAATAGTACAATTCCGCCATCGGTCCTTATCAGTGAATTAACGGACTACCTCTCCCGGTACTATGCATTACCCGATAAAATCACCGAATCACTTATTGATCACATTACCACACACCATCGCCTTAACGCCTTTAACACCATATATTTCAAAGAACACCTATCAAAGTTTTTCAGCTATTCACCGCAAAACGCGGATGCTGCATCCGCCGGGCAGAAAGAACCACCGGTATTTCTTGACTCCCCGCTTCCGCTGCCGGATGATCATGACCGGCATCAGATTACCCTTGAACAACTGGGTTTCTTTCTTACCCATCCGGTAAAATATTTTTGTAAAAACCGCCTCGATATAGTACCCGCTTCTGCAATGGAGATTATACTGGATACTGAACCGTTTTCTATTGACGGTCTTGAAAAATATCTGCTCGAGCAAAAACTTCTCGAACATAAACTATCGGGAGAATCACTCGAAAACTACTATGCCCCGGTGAAGGCCCGGGGTATTCTCCCCCATGGTACTGCGGGAAGTTGTGCATTTAACCGCATTTGTGAAGATACGGACCGGTTTTCAGCCCCATTAGCCGGGCAAGCGATGCATCCATCCGGTCAGAAGAGCCTTGCGGTAGACCTTTCTTGTGCCGGATTTACAATAACAGGGAGTATCAATTTGTTGACACAGGATAATCTTGTTCATTTTCGCCCCGCAGGGATTAAGGCAAAAGACAGGCTCCGCTCATGGCTCAGCCACCTGGTTCTTGCCCTCATACGTGACGACTCATTACCGGAGACCAGCCTGCTCCTCGGCAGGGATTCCAAAGGATATATACAATCAATTCAATTTACAAAACCAGATAATGCAGACACAATGCTGACGAATATATTACACCTGTATGAAAAGGGACTCGCACAACCGATCCCGTTTTTTCCGGCGACCTCCTATGAATATGCTCAACACATTAACAGGGGAAAATCCGAAGAATTTGCCCTGCAAAAAGCTCATGCGGTCTGGCATGGCAATCAGCAGAGGCGTGGAGAGAGTAATGACGCCTATTACGCATTCTTTCCCGGCAACCATGATCCTTTTTCCGCTGACTTTGCCGAATTAGCGATGCAGATATATCAACCGATATTTTTACATGAACAAGCGGCGCTGTTATGAACGATTTTAGACTGCTGACCTGTCCTCTTTCCGGTACCCATTGTATCTCTGCGGGAGCAGGGACAGGGAAAACATACGCCATTTCCCACCTCTTCCTGCGGCTTCTTCTGGAAAAAGAATATACGGTTGACTCAATCCTCGTGGTCACTTTCACCGAAGCTGCGACTGAAGAACTCCGTGACAGGATTCGCAAACTGATCTCCCGTGCTGTACAGGCTATTCATGATTCCCCTGCTGATGAGACACTTTCAGCTATCGTTTCTGCACATACCAAAAAGAAATCACCGGCATACACGGAAGCACTCCTTAATAAAGCACTCTACTCTTTTGATGAAGCGCCGATCTGTACCATACACAGCTTCTGTCAACGGGTGCTGAGAGATAATGCATTTGAAAGCAGTATGCTCTTCGATACGGAATTAATCACTGACCGTGAAAGCCTGCTGCAGGAAACGGTATATGATTACTGGCGGACATCTCTCTCTACGGCCTCACCCTATTTTGTAAACTATCTCATGAACCATGCATGGTCTCCACAGCGGTTGGTGAACATAGTCCACCAGCATCTTGTGCAGCCGGACCTGCAGATCATTCCCCAGACACCATCAATTGATACGACGCCGGCTGAAATCTCCTTTAGCAAAGCATTTGACACTGTCTCCGAAACCTGGCCAAAGGTAAAAAACGAGATTCAGGAAATCCTGCTCCGGAGTGATTTACACAAAAGCAAATACAAAAAAGAGCACATCGCGTTACTTATCACGGCGTTTGACCTGTTTACTGCTTACGGCAGAAATAATCCGGAACTTTTCTTTGGTTTTATAAAATTTACCACCCTGGAACTTGTCAAAGCGACCAATAAAAACGGGACTCCGCCGGAGCATCGGTTTTTCAACCTTTGCGACATGGTGTATGAACAATCCGACACGCTTTGTTCAATGCTTGCACAAAACCTGCTCGCATTGAAATACGACCTGTTTTCCTATGTCCGCCGCTGTCTTGATTATAAAAAACAGCAGAATAATATCAATACGTTCGATGATCTGTTAACCAATGTATACCGTGCATTAAAGGGCGCCAATCGTAAGGCGCTTGTCAGTTCACTGCACAAGCAGTACCGTGCGGCGCTTATCGATGAATTTCAGGATACCGATCCGGTCCAGTATGCCATCTTTAAACCGTTGTTTGCCGATAACGATACTATACCGCTCTTTCTTATCGGGGATCCCAAGCAGGCAATCTACAGTTTCCGTGGTGCGGATATCTTTACCTTTATTGATGCGGCAGAGAATACGCCGGCGGACAACCTGCATACGCTCAGGGTTAACAGGCGCTCAGCCGGATCACTTATTCATGCCTTTAATACAATCTTTACTAATAGCAGTGAACCGTTTCTCTACAGCCGTATTCCCTATTTCGTTGCAGAGAAACCACCGGATGCGTCATCATATACCATAACCTGTGAGGACAGGTCCGAAGCCCCTTTTACTATCTGGTACCTTGCAAGCAGCCGGTTCTCCCATAGAAAAAACAGCACCTCACCATACTCACCGATTACCAAAGGGGCCGCGACGCCACGGTTATGCACATTAACGGTACGGGAGATTACGC
>JAUVGS010000289.1 GCA_030593665.1 Chitinivibrionales bacterium
GTAAAGGAGAGTTCCGCGATTTTCCGCTGCAGCGCAATGTCCGCGCCGTTATGTTTTCTTTCTTTCTTATACCAGGCAAGCGCGGATTGTATCTCCCCGTGTAATTCCGCTATTTGACCAAGAAGCCGGTTGGCGCCTTTCAAATCCGGTTTTTTCGTAATAATTGATTTTAGCTTTTTTCCCGCAGCGCTGTAGTCCTTCAGGGTAAAACTGAGTTTTGCCATTGAAAATGTTATGAGGTTTTTATCGTCAACATAAGGCTCTGCCTTGGTATACATGGCAATAGCGTCTCGATTCCGTCCATACATGCTGTATATGTCGCCAAGAGCCAGAAAAACCCGGTAGTCAGGCGGTTGTATAGTAACACAATTCTCCAGGTATAGAAGAGCATTTGAGGTATCATTAAGTGCGTGATAGAGAAGACCGATCTCTTTTTCAATGCCCTTCGACGAATAAAAGGCAGAGCGGTATTTTAACAGTATGTCAAGCGCGGCTTTGTTTCTGTTTGATTTTAAGAACGCATCGGCGCAGGAAAGAAGAAGTGCCTCGTCATTTTTTTTTGTCGTCAACGCCTTACTCAGATATACTGAGGCGTTCTTATAATCTTCTGTCTGATAATAGAGTGATCCCAATGTAGAAGCAAGTTCCGGATTATTAACCAGCCTTTTATTCGCCTCTTCAAGCGCCGTTAAAGCCGCGGTATACTTTTCCCGGTTCATCAGACTCATACCAAGTTCCAGGTATGCTTCACCGGTAAAGAGGCCATTGTCAATGAGGCGGTCCGCACAGGACTGTGCATCTTCATACTGCTTTGTTTTATTGTAGTATTTAGCGAGATATATAAGCGCTTCACCGTAATTCGGGTCAAGCGCGAGCGCTTTTGTATACATCCGCGCAGCTTCTTCTTCATTTCCCGTCTTCTGCAGGAGTCGTGCCTTTTCAACATTATACGCAGGTGACTCAACGCCTTTTTGATCCGCGATGGACATAGTCCGGGCGGCCAGATCCACCACATTGCTGAGACGAAAATAGCGCAGCACTTTTACATACAGCGACGGATAATAGAGACCATTCCTGCGGGTAAGCGTATTATACATTCGTGCCGCGTTTTCGAGGTCTCCCTGCCGCTCACATGCGTATGCATACAGATAGGTTGCCAGGGCAAAACCGGGATATACTGAAACATTCTTATTCAGCCCGGCACAAGCGCTCTCCCGCGCCTTTGTATCCGTGCTTTCAGAATAGCGAATATACGCGCTGCCGGTTTTTTTCGCGGCTTTAATTGACGATGCGGAAATATCCCTGAAAAGCGATTGCCGTTCTTTCTCATCCCATGACACACCGACCGAGCCGCAAATAGTGAAGAAAGCGCTGTCAAGCGAGTACCCGATCTGTTCACTCCCGAAATTCTTTTCAAATACGCCAATTGTTTTTCTTGTTTTCATTGAGTAAACTTCAACTGAAAGCACCACAATATTGTCCTGCTCATTTACTTCATAAAATGAATTAATTATATAATCGGCCTTAAGCTTCCGCCCGGCTTCAACAGCCGCATCCCATTGCATTGACAGGCCGTAATGGCCCGGCGTATACTTCCAGGAGGAACGGAGAAATCTATACAACGAATCTGATGAGATCGTCTTAATATTTTTTACAGGAACGGCGCGCAATTGAAAATGGGCGTCCATTATCGCGGAAAACCAGCCGTTTTTAATCTGATTTTCCACACTGGTTTCTCCGCCGCCGCAGAAAAGAAGCACCGGAATATCTTTCTTCTGAATGCTTGTGGTAACAGAAGCGGTACCAGTCGGAGAATCAGTTGTATCAACGCCCAATTTAGTTGAATCCGTCTGTGAGTGTGCAATAAACACCGCAATAAAAAATAGAATGTGTACAATTTTAGTAATCATAACCTGTTGATCCGTTTAATATGTGACGGGCCGCGTGCAAAGGTACAATCCCCCGGTAAAACTAATTTTTATTCAATCCACAGATCTGTTTTAAAGAGTTACCCCGAATAGTCGCTTCCGTATAGAGTCTCAAAATACATATTGAGCGCACGCCCGGTCATTATATGCAGGTGGTCCTTCGATGAATCCATAAACCGGTAAACCGTCATAAAACAAATCAGTATACCATTATTTTGTTTACTGACGTGAATCCTTTTCCACTTATTCTCACCAGTAATGCTTGTGCACCTGTACCTGAGCCGGACCAGGATACACTGTTTACCCCCTTGCCAAGAACAGCACTAAACCAATTCAGCACCTTGCCATCAACGGAAAATATTTTTATCCTGTATTTACCTGCCGAATGCGCAGCGATAATTATCCGGTTTGCGGTTACACTCCTGATAGACAAGTAAGATTGAGCTGAACCACCCGTGTTTTCAACAGAAGCGGTTCCCGGCCCGAATTTCACCGCGACCGTGTGACTCGCACTCATATTTGTGAAGGTGTAACTGTTTGCCGGATTTTCACTGTTGCCGTCAATCAGCAACGCGACGACCTTGTATCCACTCTGGGGAGTAAACGTACAGGTTATCGTTTCACCTTTCTTGACAAGCTGTGTTCCTTCATTGTTAACCGTACCGCCGGGAACAATGTTGTATCCGCCGGCAGGCCCTTTATCAATCCAGTGATCATCGGTCCCCGGCTCATGCCCCTGTGAATGCCAGTTACTCTGACTCCAGGCCTTACCGTTGTGCGATACCATCGTACCGGGCTGCTGATAGGTCTTTGTGGCGTCCCATGCGGGATAGGGACTGGTATCGGTTATCGGAATAGTATCGAGGGTAAGGAAGATAGTCAGGGCATAATGGATATTATCCAGACCGATAGGATTTTGGCACCAGGAAATAATGTTACGGGCAGGTACAATACGAACCTCCGCCTTTGAGAGCGCGTAGGTAATAAACTCTTCAACAACTGCCTTGCCGTCTTCCCAATCAGTATTAACATCCGCAAAACCGTTGTAGGATTTATCATAATATTGCGTATGTGCCCCCAGCATAAAGGGCGCGCGATTCCCCGCCAGTCTGATATCTAGCGTATTTTTCATAATCGCGAGGACTTCCGCTTTATTAAGTTTAAACTGGGAAAAGAGATTGTAATCAAATCCGGTTATCTTACCGCTGCCTGAATCCCACCACGATAACAACCCTTTCATCTTATCTCTCAGGGAATAGGGGATTTGATATTTGGCACACGACGGATCATCAGGGACAATGTAGCAGTGGTTGGCGAGTTCCCACATACCGGGATGGTTACCAATAGAAGTCTCCTTCAATCCCCACTCCTTTAACAGTTCATGGCCGGGAGAACCATTATCCAGCGTGTATGGCCAGCAGAAATTTTTCCCGTTTTGCGCGGGCTGATATCCCTCCTCTATTGAACAGTCATAAAGAAATCCAAGTTGTTTAAGTGCGGTAAGAGTATTATCTTCATACTCAAGATAGGGGGTACGAAAACCGACAAATACTGATTTCGGAATACCCGCGCCTTCAGTTACTTTCAAGTCAAAAAGCCCGGCGTCTTTCGGAGGCAATGGCTTTACATGCCAGGCGGTACAGCTATCAATCTCCGCAGTCCACCGGGCGACGGAATATTTCGCTCCATGGCCGTGAGAATGGGTGTGATTACCTATTTCATGACCATTAAACCAGGCATCATGATAGACTCTCTTTATCAGATTGGCAGCTTCAACGGCTCCGGCGCTCATATAGGTGCTGTTGTTAAAAAATGAGACCCGCACCGCCGCGCCGTCATAGGTTGCCGCATTTGCCGATCCCACAGGATTCTTCAAAGGTTTGCAATAGTCAAGAATCCAGCGGATCGCCGAGCTTGTAGTTGTATCAAAATCGCCGGAACGGGCGTTATCGTCAAAACAAAAGGTGACAAACTGCGGCACATTGGATACGGCGAGTCCCTTTGGCGGCGTCTG
>JAUVGS010000071.1 GCA_030593665.1 Chitinivibrionales bacterium
GCACGCTGACGCCGAAATGTTTAAAAGGGGTAAAGGCCAGTTGCGATTCAAGGGGAAACCCTATTGTTGAGACTTCCACGGATTCATAATCAGAGTCAAACCAGTTGTTGGCTATGAGTCTGCCTCTGACCGTGCCGGTTAAATAGCCAACGCCGCCGCTCACGGATATGAACATATACTCCTTATTCAGCAGTTTTCTTCCATACATAAATCCGAAATCATTAACCTTTTCCTGGGGATTATCCTGAAACACGGCAAACTCAGTGTTTCTGATGTACCGCAGTGTCAGCAGATGGTTGTGTATACCATAGGTTGCATGTGCCATTATCGTTGGTAAACTGTTTATGGGCGAAGAATATCCTGCACCTATGCCAAACCAGAAATGGTCCTGCGATGTTTTTGTCGTGTTTTCGTAGGCGTGTACTGCTGTTTCAGTTAAACCGATCATAGCTATTAACATTACAATTTTAAGTGATTTCATACAAATTCTCCTTTTTAGTACCTTACAGATTGCTTTCTTGTTTTTTAGAAAGGAATCTGATAAGGAACTTACTTGCGGGTTTATCCCGTGTTAGAGTATTTTACTGCTTTAAAAATAGTGCCGTGTTCCGACACCGATACAAAATCCATTGAAATAGAGAGGTTTGCCTTCAAGTTTATCAGCCCGGACGCCAACGCCGCTGGTGCCGAGTTCGATAAAGCAGGAATTGGAATTTGTAATAAATTCAAATCCAAAGTGGCCATAACCGCCAATGGAAATCATATCTGATGATATCTTTTTATTCACAACAAGAACCTGCAATCCTCCCTCACCGTACAAACGAAGAAACCTATGAATCAGGCCAGTACTGCCGACAACTCCCAATCGTGAAGAGCCGTATGGTTTCCAGTTTTTTATATTGCTGAATACAATATCTTGTGACAGGCGAATGGCAGCTTTTTTATTCCATAACCAGGGTGAGGTTAAATTTATACCACAGCCGAAATCATCATTAAAGTCATGTAGTTGAAACCCGGCGGAAAAATGAGTCTCGCCGGTTTTTTCAACACCATCCTTCAACTCGGCATGGGTTATTGAAAAACATACCAGAATAATACAACAGATAGTTAATAGTCTCATGGAAAGGTCTCCTTTCTTTGAATCTAACTTACCGGTTTTCATTTCTTTCAACCCCCTTTGAATTAGTTTTTTTTTGTGATTATTTTGTGTCGCTTTATGACATCAATTATCGCAAATCATATGCCAAAACAGACAATTCTCTTCTAACCTTTCTATTTTCAATATGTTATAATAAATTTTCGATGTTATATCAAATTACAGCACGTCTTAAAAACGCCACTAAATGCAGAAACGAGTCGCAAATTCGCGTCTATTCTTTTAAAAGATTGGTATGCTGGAAATAGTATGCAGCGAATCTATCTCGGATAAATACTAAGAGGAATACGAGCAGGAGTATGATTAGGAAAAAAAAGGGGGAAAATGGCGGAGACGTGTGAGAATCGAACTCACCTACCGCATCTTCAGATACGGCACAACGGATTTGAAGTCCGCGGAGCCCACCAGTGACCCGTGCGCCTCCGAATTTTCCAGATACTTGCAGTGTATAAAATTATCTATTGGCAGCCTTTTTAATCAAGGGTTTTGTAGATATTTCGCTGCCTGATTGTATCTTATTTCAACCGCCTGCTGTCCCCCTCCCGTACTGTCACGCCGATGCGGTCGAAATATTCCAAAAGCATGACCAGTTTCTTCCTGGGAATCCCGTCAAGCACATTTTTCAGATCAGTGAGGGTTGCTTCCTTCTTCTCTTTCAACAAATATCTTTCAACCCGCTTCTTCGCTTCAGCAACAGCGGTTTTGTGAAAATACCCTCCCTTTTCAACGGGGAACAATTCCCCGGCATCCAGCATATACTCAACAATCGGTTTATACTTATCACTCAGGTCCTGTATCTCATTCCAGCTCGGTGGACTAAAGGGATCTTTAAGAAACTTATGCTCGAGTTCCTTTTTCAATTCTTCCTGTTTAGGTGTCAGTTGAGCGGAATGGCCTGCTATACGAATCTGGTCACCTTCCATAAGAATAGTGCCTTCATTGCGATGCAGGGTGAGTATTTCGTCATACACCCCCTGATCAACGGGCGCTCGTACCATGAGCCGCAGTTTACCGGCAGGAATGGCATATTTAAGGGGGTTTTTTTCATGAAAATCCTTAACGCAGTTAATCACCCGCTGGCTCAACAGTTCATAGTTAGAAGTACTCATCAGGCGCTTTTTGCCAATAGTACGCAGTTTACCTTCCTGATCGAGTTTTTCCAGGCGGCTTTTCAGCTCCTGCCTGGTAATACCGAGAGACTTGGCCAGCTCATCCTCAGTCTGGGGAATAAACCTGGCCCGGTCAAAATGTTCGAGTACCACCTGATTCGGGTCGCCTTCAAGCAGATTCTGCAATTTGGCAAGCACCTTTTTCTTGAACCGTTTGTGCTTAAGCGGGTGCACATCCAGTATAATCCCGCCGCCCATGGTTTGCAGAGGCGAATAGCTCCGCACCACAAACCGGTCTTCCCGGTCCGCTACCACTGCCTTTTCAAAATGAATCTGCACAAATCCCTCATCACCTGGCGAAAGCACCTCTTTGTCAAGCATCGAAATACGCGCGATAACTTCACTGGTGCCTACATGGACACGCACCCGGTCCCTGTTTTTCAGCTCACGGTGCCATGATTTCAGCAGGTTGAAATGGCCATCTATCATGAAAGTGGGTTTATAATACCCGGGCTCAGCAAGAAGGTCGCCCCGCTCGATGGACTGTTTTTCAATGCGGCCGAGATTAATTGCCGTGCGAAAACCGATGGTTGCTTCTTTCACTGGTTTATCATGGACCTGTACTCCCCGCACACGCAATGGCACTCCCCGTGGAAGAAGCTCAACCGTATCTTCAGGTGAAATCTTGCCGGAGAGGACCGTGCCGGCGATAACAGTACCAAATCCCCTTATTGTAAATACACGATCAATGGGCAGCCGGAATATGCCTTTATCTTTTCTTGCACGCACCCCTTTTACAACAGTCTGTATCGTTTCTTTAAGGATATCTATACCTTTATTCTCAACGGCGCTGATTGGTACAATGGGCGCACCGTCAAGAACCGTTCCCTTAATCAGATCCTTCACATCATCAATAACCAGCTCGACCCAATCCGGTTCTACCATATCTATTTTATTTACCGCAACAAGCCCGGTTGAGACGCCGAGCAGATTGAGTATCTCAAGATGCTCTTTTGTCTGGGGCATAACGCCGTCATCAGCGGCTATAACCAGCAGAGCACAATCGACCGTATTTACTCCCGCGACCATGGTTTTAACAAACTTCTCGTGGCCGGGAACATCAATAATGGTTATATCCGTGCCGAGGAACGCAAAACCGAGGTCAGTAGTCATACCGCGCTCTTTTTCCTCTTTCAGCCGATCAGTATCAGTACCGGTCAGTGCCTTAACAATAGCGGTTTTCCCATGGTCGATATGGCCGGCCATCCCAAGTACGACATGACTTACTGTTTGTTCAGACATGGGTGAATCCTTCATTTCGTGAAGGTGTAGTATTATAAAAATGTAACTGTGCTTTTTATACTAACGATAGTATAGCTATAAATTCAAAGTATTTCATTTCGTTGTCGTCCTCGTCCGTCGTTCTCGAAAAAACCGAGGAGGAGGAGGACGATTTTGTTATATCATTATTTACAAAACGAAATATCGGAGTGTGGGGTATATTTTTGTATAATACTTTCCATTATCCCTGAAAGAGAGTACGAAAGCCCCTTGATAACATTATGTAGAAGCAGAATGGTCATTTCCATGCCCCTCTGCTTAACATACTGTTATTCCAATACTCCATCACTCCACTACTCCAATTCTACTTTTTCTCCTTAAAAATCTTCTCAAAAGCCTGGAGAATAAATTTCACCTCATCCTCACGAATAGTACGGAGGTTTAACAGATACCGGTCTTCATGCACCCTGCCGAATATCGGCGGATTGCACAGGCGAAGCTGCGACGCCAATTCCTCAAGACTACGGTCTGTCGGACGAATTGACAGTGACCATGATTTAAGTTTCTCCAGAGACATTGACCCGCTGCCGACTTCGGAGATGTCTCCAATAACCCTGAGTTTTACCTTATCCCCCACCGTGACCTTTATACGCCTTTTAAGGCTCATGCAGCGTTTTTTTACATCCTCGGCCGATTCAGTGAGCATACGAATCACCGGATGAGTGCTCTTCAACTTCCGTTCATCCATAAACAGGCGCAGTGTCGTTTCAAGAACCGTATAGGTCATCTTGTCGCAACGGAACGCCCTGCAGAGCTGATTGCTTTTCATTTTATCAATACACTCTTTTTTCCCGACAATGATACCGCACTGGGGACCGCCGATTAATTTATCACCGCTGAAACAGGTAGCATCAGCGCCATCTTTGACTGAATCCTGCACAGTCGGTTCTTTTGGAAGGCCCCATCGACTGAAATCAACCAAGGCGCCACTCCCCAGATCGTGAAACATGGGTAACCCGTTACTGTGCGCGAAATTGACGAGTTCTTCAATGGAAACAACCTTTGTAAAACCAACTATCGCATAGTTACTCATATGGACCTGTAAAACCAACCCGGTCTCTTCACAGAGCGCTTCCTGGTAATCCTTGAGGTGGGTTCTGTTGGTTGTGCCGACCTCCCGTAATATGGCGCCGCTCTGCTCCATAACACTGGGTATTCTGAATGAACCGCCAATCTCGACCAGTTCGCCGCGTGAGGTTATTACCTCTTTACCTTTAGCCAATGTATTAAGTACCAGCAAAGTAGCGGCACAATTGTTATTGACAATGAGCGCCGCTTCAGCACCGGTTATTTCACATAACAGATCCTCAACGTGTTTATGGCGATCGCCACGTTTGCCGGTATCCTGTGATATCTGAATATTGCAGTAGTGGGCGACAACATCCATTAAAGCACGCTGTGCATCTTCAGGTAAAGGCGCACGACCTAAATTCGTATGCAGGATAATACCCATTCCATTGACAGAGCGTTTTAAACTGTTCTGGAGTTTATCATGGGCATGATCGACAAATCCCTGCACCAGGGAGTCAAAATCGGGAATCGTGTCAATAGTATCATCTGTCAGTATTGCACTGCGGATATCTTTCAGGTATTCCCTGATCTCTCGCATAACCAGTTTCTTGGGGTACCGCGCAATAACAGATTTCAGCCGTGGATCAATAAAAATTTTATCGATTTTCGGCAGGTTTTTCAACAGTTCTTTTTTATTTGTGCTCATAATACTAACATACCTTCAGATTTGATGCGAAAAGCATCGTAATGATATGAATTATAAATATATACAATAAAATGATATTTTTCTCAACTATTGTAAATAAGCTCATGTTTCGACTCCGCTCAGTATGACAAACAATTTTACTATTTTTAAAACAAAATATCATTTTGAGCAAAATCGAAGAGCGACATTTTGTTGTACCTGAAATCACCTCATTTAGCCAACAACAATATAGCAACCACCGCCGCGATAATACCGCTTACTTTGCGTATTGTTACCGGTTCCCGCAAGAAAATCACTGCCAGAATCGCTGCAATAACGATATACAGTGAGGTAATCGGTATTACGGTACTCGCTTCACCATGATGTAATGCCCGGTAAAAAAAGAAATAGCCGAATCCGCACAGGATGCCTGCTAATAATCCAAGACCGTTCTGCTGGTTAATTTTAAGGGCAAAGGATGCCGGTGTTGTTATAAGAACAACAATCAGTGTTCCAAGTGCCAGAAGAGCGAGAATGGTACCGCATTCCAGTTTATTTCCAACAACTTTTGACAAAAAGCCCCATGAACCCCAGCATAAAATACTGAATATCGATAATATTTTCCAGTCTGTATACATTATTACCATCTTTTTTGAAAAAACACCACAATTTAATACAAAAGAGGCATTTTTTTACTTATGATTCAATATAGGTGTTCGTAGTATTGAAAATCAAGGCAAAAAAGCACCTATATCGGTAAAATAGAAAAAAACGCCTGTAGAATTCTATTACAGGCGTTTTTACTTTTAATCAACAGGCGCCGTTATGCTTTAGAGGATCGTTTTAGTCTTTTTCGAACACGCTCTATGGTTTTTACTCCATAAGCAGACACTTTTATAGCGGCGCCACTTTTTTCAGGGCAATAATATTCACAGATACCGCATCCGGTACATTTCCGCTTGTTAACTATAGGCACTTTCCATACTTTCCCATTTTCATCAACTATTTCTTTAATATCAATCGCGTCATAGGGACATTTATCAGCACAAATAGTGCAAGTATTCCGCTGACGCCATGATCTGCAGAGTCCTCTTTCAACATAGGCCGTACCGATTGAAATCTTCTTCTTTTCTTCAGGTGTAATCGGCAACAGTGCTCCGGTCGGACAAGCTTCCGAGCATTTTGTACACTCTTCCTCACAAAAACCGATACGGGGAACCAGTTTCGGGGTATTCCAATTACCAAAGCCATCCTTACCGATAGTACATGGATGCAGCGCATTCTGCGGACAAACACTGATACAGGCGTCACAGGCAATGCAGCGCGCAAGAAATTTATCTTCCTCGACCGCTCCCGGAGGACGGATTGGCCCTGGCACAAACGGTTTCTTTTTTGATGATTTTCCTGCCAGGACCGGTGTTAAAAGCAGTCCGGCAAGAACGCCGGAAACAAGGTGCCTTCTGTTTAAATCCGGCTGAACAATCTCATTGTCTTTAAGCATCGGTCCCAATTTATACGAACCGCATGATTCCTTATCAGCACTGCATAAGCCGCACATAATACATTCAGCCAGTGATGTTTTTCTACCCTGGCCGCCTTTTCCTTCAGTTATCGCACGAGTGGGACAAGGGAGTGTGCAGACGCCGCAATTATTGCACATTGCGGATTTGGTTCTGCGAGTAAAAATTGAATACCTGCTCATTAAACCAAAAAACGCACCGCTCGGACAAATATATTGACACCAGAACCGTTTATCAAAGAACGATCCCGCAAGAACCAGTATAAACAGTAAGCATGTTGCCAAAGTTCCGGCATACGCTCCCTGAAGAACAACCGGTGAAGTAATAATTTTATCGACAACACCGATAGCGCCGAACGGTTTAAGAAGCAATAAAAGAAATGGACGCACCAGTAAAGTAAATATTCTTGTTATCAACAGAAGGGGATCCATAAAAAGAGGAAACACCATACCACCAACAGCCAGAATAATAAGTACAAATAGAAAGATATATTTCAATCCCTGGAGTTTCAGAGGAGGAAGCCACTTAGAAGTGGCGCCGACTTTTTCCCTGAGCATATAATCGGTAAAATCAATGATGCTACCCAGGGGACATACCGCACCGCAGAATATTCTACTAAATAATACCGTAACAATAATCATCAAGATGCCAATCACGACATAGGGCATAACGATACTTCTTGAGGCAATGGTTGTAATGACCGTATTGAATGGATTCAGTCTGAGAAACCAGGCCAACCCGTTGCTTAGTCCCTGACCGGAGTTACCTTTCCCCGCGAAAAAAAAGAAAAACAAAAACAAAATAAAAAATACAATCTGTGAAATAAACCGACCTCTTTTAAACATCGTAAACAACTCCTTCCTAACCAAATAGCTCGTATAAAAAACAAGTAATAGACTACGCTACCATGACACAGTATACCCAAAATGATATAACACCTCTTTTGCCTGAATTTTCCATTCATCAATAAGCATTCCCATCAACCTTTTAAGCTCTTCCGGGCTGTGTTTCAGTGTTTTCGAAAGAGCATCAAAAATTCGCTGCGGTATATCATCCGCAGTCGGTATTTCCCAGCCGCATTGCAGTTTAAAATCTATGGATTGCGCCCAGAAAGCCCGGGCAAACCAGAGAATATCCTGACGGGTAATCGGATATCCGTAACTTTGAAACAGCCGTACAAGAAGATCATCTTTACCCAGCTCCTTGTTCTTGCCGTCTTCGCTGAAAATAACAAAAGTAAAACCACAATGAGATAACACATTGCCAAGAAGACAGAAGTACTCTTTATCCAGTACCTGTGTAATAGCTTTCCTGAAACTTGCTTTAAATTTTTCATCAGACGCACCCGGTTCCGGCAGCTTTACATCCACCTTGTAGAACTGACCGG
>JAUVGS010000024.1 GCA_030593665.1 Chitinivibrionales bacterium
ATTGACATAATAAAGGAGCATGACGGTATGTTGATCGATGATAAGGTTATGGAATTTCCTCTGGACCTCCCGCAGCGTCGCTGGTACGATAAAGACCCTTATCTGTGGCTCATATTCAACGGTCTGAGTCAGGCAGATAAAAAACTCCTTAAAAAAGTAACGATATACCTGGAAAAACAGATCACATAAATGCCACTCCACCCCTTGGTATTATCATCCATCCTCCAGTACCTGAATATTTTTCCATCAATTTTTTTTAAATTATTTTGCATATGTTCACTCTCTTTATGTATTATAGTGTACTGATTATTCTCATGTAATCGTATCCAAATCCACCATATTACTAACGCGGGATAAACCCGCAAGTAAGTACCTTATCAGATTCCTTTCTAAAAAACAAGAAAGCTATCTGTAAGGTACTAATGGTGACAATCACCCCTTTATCCGAAAAGGAGGTTTCTCCTCATGCAAACACAGCCAGAAACAACCCGTCGATTTCCTAAATCTGTAACACTCTTTTTACTGTGTATAGTAACCCTGTATATACCTGCAACATGCAGTGAAAATATCTATACTATGGTAAACACCTACTTCGTCTCCCTTGACTCTGCATTTGGGGCAATAACAAGAGGCGTGTCACGGATACAAGGCTTAAACCCCACAGACGAACACTTTATTAATGCACTCAATGATCATAGCGAATTCGAATACCTCATGCGCACCAATTCAAAGGGAAAAATTATCAGTAAAGCCAGTGGCGGGAAAGCTGCGCCGCGCACCTACCGGTTTATCGGTGATCAGACATGGCATAAGACCACTGAAATCTCTAAAAAACCATATTACGGAAACATTATACAGAAAAAAGGGTACTATCTTTTCTGGAACAGGCCGGTAATGGTAAAAACGAAATATGGCTCACGGTTTGGCGGAGCTGTTGCCGTAAAAATCAATCTTAAAAAGTGCTTTCAGAATATTGCATCAACGAACAAGATTCCATTCCAGATTATATATGCCAAAAGGACCCTCTTTTCAAATATCAAGAAAGGCGTGCCCGGTTCCTTTAGTGAAAATAAGCTTGCCGTGTATGGTATGCCTGGTCTGGTTGTCAGATATCCCACTTCGCCTGCAAAATCTGCTGTTGCGGCAGCAGAGCCGCCGGTAAAAACGGAAGAAAAAGCCACACAGGTTACAAAAAAAGGAGCTGCGCCGAAAGTAATGGCAGGGGAAAAAGCTTCTGCCTTTAAAAAGGAAACAAAAAAGGGCACCAAGAAAAAAACCACCACCCCAGCAGCCTTTGCTGCTAAAAAAGAAAAGGACAAACCGAGTGGCCCCGGCAGAATAATTGTCCTTTTAATCGTTTGTGCCGTGTGCCTGTGTGTCGTGATTTTTTGTATGGTTGCCTTGAAACGGGCCGCAGACAAACGCAAGAAACTCATTGAGGCTATTGACAAAGGTGAATTGTAACAATTAAAAAAAATAATAAAGAGAGGATATCTACACTCCTCTCTTTTTTCTCCTCTGGAGAAAGCATACCGGCGCGACTAATTTTTGTCGCGCACTACTTCACCATTCTTAGTTATACGGATTCAACAGATTTTATCTCCGGAATTTCCTGTTTTAGAAGGCGCTCAATCCCGTTCTTCAACGTCATTTGCGACATGGGGCATCCTGCGCAGGCTCCCTGCAGGCGAACGGTAACAACACCATCTTCATAACCGACCAGCTCAACATCCCCACCGTCAGCCTGGAGCGATGGCCGGATTTTATCAATTGCTTCTTGTATTTTCTCTTTCACAATACCTATTCCTTTCCGTTAAAATAATATATAAAACAGAAACCGTTAATTTCTTATAAACCTGCCGCTTTTCTTTTTATCACAGCACCAGAGGACCGATCGAAAATCAATAATAACATTTCCATTCAAATCAATCGAGTATGCTTCTGTAAGATACAATGATGTGTCTGCTATCCGATAAAAAAATTTTTCCTTAAAATTCTTTAACCGTAATTCCAGGCTATCCTGTGAAAGGTAATAGGTGCCTGAAAATGTTGTATCAAGCTGTGCATTCTGCCCGGAATCGTTGTAGAATTCTGTCGTGAAGGAACTTTTATTAAAAGTGATTACAGACGTATGAGCTGTATCTTTGGGATAATTACATGCTTGATTCTTGCATTTATATACCTCCACCCAGCGTCCCTGCAGCTCCTTCTTTTTTTCAGGAGAGACACTATCGGTACACATCAAACTGGCCAGTATCGATATACCCAACATCCAGTAAAAACAATGCATATTCATTACAACAACCGTTTAAAAATGTTTTTGTGTTATAAAAATAATCATTTTTGTTTTGAATACAAATACGGTTTAAGATATTTCCCGGTTGCAGAGGCCTTTTTTTTGGCTACTTCTTCCGGTGTTCCCGTGGCAATTATTTTACCGCCTTTATCACCACCCTCCGGCCCCAGATCGATTATATAATCTGCGCATTTTATTACATCAAGATTGTGCTCAATGATTATTACAGTATTGCCTTTGTCAACAAGCTCCTGGATAACATTCATCAACATCAGGATGTCTTCAAAGTGCAGGCCGGTCGTCGGCTCGTCAAGAATATACAGGGTGCGCCCGGTTGCCCGTTTTGCAAGCTCCGATGAGAGTTTAATTCGCTGTGCCTCTCCGCCGGAAAGTGTTGTCGCCTGCTGCCCAAGATGAATATAGCCCATCCCAACGCGGGAAAGCACCGAAAGCTTTGACCGGATAGACGGTATATTCTGAAAAAAAGCAAGAGCCTCATCAACGGTCATATCAAGTACGTCGGCAATGGTTTTTCCTTTATAGGTAATTTCCAGTGTTTCCCGATTGTAGCGCCTTCCATGACATGCTTCACATTCGACATATACATCCGGCAGAAAATGCATCTCGATTTTTATCAGGCCATCCCCCCGGCATGTTTCACACCGGCCGCCTTTTACATTAAAACTGAATCGCCCTTTTTTATACCCGCGCATCTTGCTCTCCGGCAACAGGGCATACAGGTCACGGATCGGATCAAACGTCTTAGTATAGGTAGCCGGATTGGAGCGCGGCGTACGGCCAATCGGCGACTGATCAATATCAATCACTTTGTCAATATACTGCATGCCGGTCAGCGATGTATAAGAAAGAGCCTCCCTTCTTGCATGATACAGCTTTCTTGCCAGAACCGGAAAAAGTGTTTGATTGACCAGGGTACTTTTTCCCGAACCGGAAACACCGGTAACACATATAAGGGTCTCCATTGGAAAAGAAACATTAATCTTTTTTAAATTGTGGCCGCACGCCCCCTTTAGAGTTATTACCTTTTTACTCCCCTTTCGTCTCTTTACCGGCAGGGGAATATATTTCTTTCCGGCAAGGTACTGCCCGGTAAGAGACTTTGTGCACCGGGCTATCTCCCGGGGAGTGCCGACCGCTACAACATGGCCGCCATGCACCCCCGCTCCCGGGCCTATATCAATAATATGATCCGCAGCAGACAATGTTTCCTTATCATGCTCAATAACGACAACCGTATTGCCAAGGTCCCTCAATGAAAACAGCGTTTTCAATAATTTGGCATTGTCTCTGGAATGAAGGCCGATACTTGGTTCGTCCAGAATATAGGTAACACCGGTCAACTGCGACCCTATCTGGGTTGCAAGGCGTATACGTTGCGCTTCTCCACCGGAAAGTGTCGAAGAATTTCTATCCAGCGAGAGATAGGAAAGACCTACATTTATGAGAAAATCAAGTCGCTGATGAATCTCTTTCAGAATCTGCCGCGCGATCTCTTTCTGTCGTTTTGGCAGATCCAACATATAAAAAAATTCCTTTATCTTTTCAATAGACAAGGTAGAAAGTATACCGATGTTCTTCCCGTTGAGGAGAATCGCAAGGCTTTCCGGCCGTAAACGTGCCCCCTTGCAGGCGGGACATTGCTTCCGGGACATAAAGCCCTCAATCCAGCGCCGCATTTCATCCGATGCCGTCTCCTTATACCGCCTGATAAGGTTGGGCATCACGCCCTCGTACTGTTTTTTAAACTGCGCGGTGCCATCACCACTATGCGATCGCCAGTGAATCTGCACCTTTTCATTACCGGATCCATACAACAGAATTTTCTTCTGTTTTGCTGAGAGGGTTTTAAAAGGCTTATCAACCGGAATATGGTAATGGTCGCAAACCGAGGTGATAATCTGCCGGGTCCAGCTTCCTGTCACCGCACTCGCGTTCCAGGGAACAATTGCCCCTTCCATAACGGATTTCCCAGGATCAGGAACTACCAGCTCCGGATCCATTTCCATAAGGTAGCCGAGGCCGTTACACTCCCGACAGGCGCCGAAAGGGCTGTTAAACGAAAACATCCTCGGTGAAAGCTCGTCATAACTGACACCGCAGGCGGGACAGGCAAGCAGCTCTGAAAAAACCAGATCTTCGCTGTCAACGCAATTGATTTTTACCGTGCCGTTGGTGCTTAATTTCAAAGCCGTTTCCAGAGAATCGGTCAACCGCTTTCTGACCCCCGCAGTATTTACCAATCTATCAACAACAACTTCAATGGTGTGCTTCAGGTTTTTTTCCAGGGGAATCGATTCATCAAGGGTATAAACCTGATCGTCTACACGAACGCGGATAAAACCGTCGCGTTGCAGCTTCTCCAGAAGATCACGATATTCCCCCTTTCTCCCGGAAATCACCGGTGATAAAATCTGAAAACGGGTTTGAGGAGGTAGTGCCATAATTCTATCGCAAATCTCCTGCACGGTCTGCCGTGATATCTTTCGACCGCATTTATAACAGGTTGGAGTGCCGACCCTCGCATAGAGAAGGCGGAGATAGTCGTTTATCTCGGTAATGGTACCCACGGTGGACCGTGGATTATGACCGGTTGTCTTCTGTTCGATGGATATGGCCGGCGACAAACCTTCTATAGAATCAACGTCCGGCTTTTCCATCAGGCCGAGAAACTGACGCGCATAAGCGCTGAGAGACTCAACATACCGCCGCTGCCCCTCAGAATAGAGTGTATCAAAGGCCAGGGATGATTTTCCGGAACCGGATAAACCACTGATAACGGTAAAACTATTACGTGGTATCGTGACCGTTATATTCTTTAAATTGTGCTCACGCGCACCCTTTATAACTATATCTTTAACTTTCATTCGGAAACTTCTCATTCCCCGGTTGTTTATTTACATACAGGCTTCGTGCATCTGGTATAAAATATGATATTATTCCCAATATATGGCTACATAAAACAAGTACTAAATTCAGTGGCATTTTTATAAAACTGATCTGTGTATTATTAAGAATCTAAAAGTAGTTATACAACTGCTTTACATATCTTTATGATAGGTTTCCCATGCTTTCTGTACCGTGTCTTTAAGCCTGGGCTTTTTAAACTCAAAGGGTTTAAAAAAAATGGGGTGTTTGCACTTTTTATTGATCTTTATCAGGGTATGTTTCGGATTGTAGCCAAATCCGGTCATAAGTGCAATTTGAGAAGGTACTCTTTTTTCCCGTATTTTACTAATGAATTCATACCCATCCATTTCAGGCATCGCAATATCGGTAAAAATAAGAAAAAAGGGTTGTTTTTCAAGGAGTTTAAAGGCGCCGGATGGTGAATCAACGGTTGTCACAAGCCAGTTCTGAGACTCAAGATATATTCTCAGAAGGTCACAAACATCAGGCTCATCATCAATAATAAGAATTGTTCTGTTTTTAGTCTTTTTTGAAGAGTTCATTTGTTTTATCTATGAGTTCCTGCTTACCAAAAGGCTTTGTAATATACGCATCGGCATTCATAACATGCAACCCGACCATGGTATCAAACTCTTCAGATTTTGCTGTAAGTATTGCAATGGGAACCGAATCAAATTCCGAATCACCTCGCAGGGTTTTGAATATCTCCCACCCATCAATCTTTGGCATTGACAGGTCTAAGAGGATCGCATCCGGCCTATAGCTTTTTGCCTTGTCAACAGCCTGGAGAGGATCCAGAATTGCTTCGACCGTATAGTCCTCTGTCTCAAGTACAAGTTTGACCAGATCTGCAATATCCATGTCATCTTCAATGACAAGTATTTTTCGTTTCATAGCAGACAATCCTTTACTGCTTAAGCAGTTCAGAAAAAAGCCACTGCCAGTACTGTAAACTGGCAAAGACCGCAAGCAACCCTGACACACAGCGCAATCCCATTGGCACCGTCTTCGTAATTTCAGGCATTACTGTTAGTACCTCATTTATAGAAATGGTATTAATAAGCACTGATATCACAACAAAAACAATCCCGACATAGTAAAGTTTGTAATACGGAGGCGTTTTCAACGCCTCCCCCAACCGCTTGCTGAGATATGCCAGCACGATAAGAATGATTATCATCGCGATATCCAGAAACACAATAGTATGCATATCAGGTATATTCATTTTCGCACCTGCTTCATTGTCAAAAAGAGAATGATCGCGTTCCACGCAGATGCACTGCCGGCGCCAATTATCAACAGTGTCTGCAAAATCCTGCACAGATCCTCATTAGGACCACCTATAAAAAGACACGGAATAAACAGGATTGCAAAGAAAATTGCCACTAAAAAGCCAAAGCGAATTGAAGTCTGATTGAATTTTTTTCGATAAAACGACGAGATACAATAGGTAATACAATTCAGCACGATGAAGCAGAGCACATACACTGCGAGAAACAGATTGTGAAGATTCCAGGATAAGGACATCATTACTTTTTCTTTTTCCCAAAAACGTTTACAAACGCGTCTTGTGGCGTATGGCGGGTAATACCACTCATGATACCCTCACGACCGCTGAATGTTGATTCGACCTCTATCCCGTTTTCCGTGCAGGTAAAACGACGAATATCTTTATGGTGATCACTACCCCGCATCTTTAATATAATTAACGCTTTCTGTATTGAACTGTCAACTTCAACATAGCGAAGAAGAATGTATGAATCGACGATAAACGGTATTTTACTTGATACGGTATTCATATGTCCAAGAATACTGTCATTTTCACGCATGAGAATGCTGGTAACGTTTTCCCGTTTCAGTGCATTGACAAACTTACTCTCAATCTCACGCAGTTCAATTGTATCTACAGTCAGACCTTCGAAATGGGTCATGCTGTCAACAATAACCCGCTTGATGTTCAATTCCTCAATAAGAGAAACGAACTGCCCGTCCATTTTTTCAAACTCAGCCAGAGCAGTTTCCGGATCTGAGAAAATAACCCGTAAACGACCTTCTGATTCAAATTTTTTCAAGTCCCAGCCAAATTGAAGTGCATCGCGATAATATTGCTGCGGAAACTCTTCAAACGTAATAATAAGCCCGGGCTCATTATATTTTACAATTCCGTTATAAATAAATTGCATGCCGATAGTTGTCTTACCGGTCCCAGGAGCACCCTCAATAAGGTTTGCGGTATTCGGTATAAACCCACCATACATCATCTCGTCCAAGATCTTTACGCCTGTTGGAACTCTTTTAGTTTTCATGTGTGTATCCAGTATGTTATTTAAAAAAAATTATATTTCTATAATACTATATGCTCTGTATCCCTCCCGCTATTACCCATACTTTGTTTGACTCATACCTGTCTCCCCGATCAGCAGATGTAATAACAATATATTTTCTCAACCCGTGTAACCTGTCGAACTATGTAAAATAAATTTAATACATATAGCTCCTGCAAGGTCAAAACGTTTTGATTCGTTGTTTTTTATCCTATAACTTTATATATATTATATCTAAATTGCCGGGAAGTCCAACTTTTTATGCATGGCAAGCCGGATAATACTTGGTAGTAGGAATCGCGATCTATTATCTTTATTTTATATTTTTATCTCCATGCATATTTCATTTCATCATCAGGAGGCTTGTACGTGAATATTACAGAAGTCAGGATTACACTCAGAAATGAGGAAAAGCTCAAAGCCTTTGCCAGTATCACATTTGATGACTGTTTTGTTGTCAGAGGCCTTAAGGTCATCAATGGTTCTCAGGGCTATTTTGTGTCAATGCCGAGTCGCAAGCGCAAAGACGGCAGCTATCAGGATATCGCCCATCCCATCAACAATGAGATGCGAAAAGAGATAGAAGACAAAGTACTCGACGCATTTGAGAAAGACCTCAACAATCAGGAGGATACATCAGACGGCCATGACGATGCTGTTAGTGATACCGGTGGTGAGAATGTCAGTGAAGAAGCAAGTACCTCTTTTGAACCGGAACTTTCTGACCAGGTAGAATAACCGTATTTAACAATATTTTCCAGCCGAGACAAGAGTGTTCGAGGGTATTTTTCCACGGACACTCTTTTTAAATTTATTCACAGGCATTAAATTTTTCCCTCAAAATATCTCTTTTGTATAACCAAATATTATTTTATCACGATTGTGCACTCTTCTGGGGTGTAGCCAAGCGGCAAGGCACAGGGTTTTGGTCCCTGCACTCGGAGGTTCGAATCCTCCCACCCCAGCCATTTGGTTCCCCCTGAAGCACAGTAAAGACCAGGGACATGATAGTGCACATACATAATTTTATAGAATACAAGTATTGTTATTGAAGGAGGTTGATGCGTGGATGTTATTACCCTGAAGGCACGGTTAAGAACAGGTACCGGCAAGTCATATACCCATAAGATCCGGCAAGAGGGATGGATACCGGCGGTGTATTATGGACACGGTAAGGAAACAAAACATATTGAAATTAATACGCGTGAATTTGCTGCTATTGTCCGTGCAAAAAAAACAACACATTTGATTGATCTTAATCTACCTGATGAAAAAGATTTAACAAGTGTTATCAAAGAGATCCAGAAACATGTATTAATAGACAATCTCTTCTATCATATTGATTTTCAGCTTGTTGCCATGGACAAAAAAATTACTGTTCAGTGTCCGATACAAATCTTGGGAACAGCTATTGGCGTTAAAGAAGATGCCGGTATCCTCGGACACCCCAAGAGAACCTTAACCATTGAATGTTTTCCGCGCGACATTCCCGAGCATATTAACATTGATGTTTCTGACCTTCAAATGGGACAATCAATCCATGTAAAAGATCTTGAAATACCAGACGTTGTTATTAAAGATTCACCTGAAGATGTCCTTGCGGTTGTGGTTCATCCCCAGGTTGTTGTCGAAGAAGTTCCTGCTCCTGAAAAAGGTGTCGAAGGTGAAGAAGGTGCTAAGGGTGACGCCAAAGATGGTGAAGAGGGTGCTGAGGAGAAAAAATCGGATGATGGTCAGTCTGACAGTGGTAAAAAATAATCTCCCAGCCGGCCCTTGAGTTGGATTGTGTTTTCACTAATAAAAAAAATTCTTTTTCGTCCACAATCCAATCAGTGTAACAATGTTTCTTTCATTGTTTGCGGTATAGGAAACAAGGGAAATCAGTATCATAACACTCGGCATAATATAGGCTTTTCAGTTATAGATGCTCTTTTACATAAATGCAAAGAAATGATCTGTGAAAAAACATGCAGCTCTGAAGTTGTTATAGGGAGGCTTCCCTATGGGGAAACCGTGGTCTGTGCTAAACCGCAGACGTATGTTAACAGGTCTGGTATCGCAGTCAAACAATTGGTACAACGGTATGGCCTGCCGTTATCGTCATGCCTGGTTGTTGTTGATGATTTCAACCTGCCTCTTGGTATCCTTCGTTTCAGGCGGCGAGGTTCCGATGGCGGCCACAACGGACTGCGATCGATTATCGCAGAAACAGGTCCGGACTTCCCGCGGCTTCGCATCGGTATCGGACCAATACCTGAAAACACTTCTCTTATTGACTTTGTGCTCAGTCGCTTCAACGAACATGAAATCGAAAAGAGGAATATCGCGGTTGAGAAGGCTGCAGACGCAATTGTATTTTACCGTCAAAACGGTATTGATAAAGCAATGAATCACTTTAACGCATAATGGTATTACTGCGACAACTATACTATATTGTAGCCATTCCGGGTTCAAAGGTTCAGGGTTCAAGGGTTGAAATCAATAATCCAAAATTAAAAAATGTTTACATAAAATATCCTGCTCCCTTTAAAGGGGAGCCTTACGTCCAAAGGAGGTTGTATGAAACGAATGTATGAATCGGTTGTGGTCTTTGACGGGGCATTACCGGATGAAATCCTCACCAAAGAACAGGAAAAAATAGAAAAATTCCTGCAAACAAACGCTGAGTTTGACAGAACTGATGTTTGGGGCAAAAAACCCCTTGCCTACGAGATTAAAAAGAAGAAGAGTGGTTATTACTGCTTCTTCCTCTTTAATGGCGATGGTGAAGTCTGTGATAAACTGCATAATTCCTACAAGCTGAATCAAAAAATTCTGCGCCATATGACTGTCCTGTATGAAAAGGAACCGGAAATTTCGAGTGAAATTCTGGAGCGGAGAAGACCCCATGCTGAGTACGAAGAAGGAGGTAGATAATGCGAAGAAGGTCACATAGAAAAACACATAGAAAAAGAAAAAGAATCTGTTTCTTCTGTACGAATAAAATCAGTCCTAACTATAAATCAGAGGCTGTACTCAAACGATTGACAACGGAACGGGGAAAAATTGTACCACGGCGTATGACTGGAACCTGTGCAAAGCATCAAAGAAAACTTGCTACAGCGATAAAACGCGCCCGGCATATTGCTTTGCTTCCCTTTGTTTCCGAAAACATTTCATAGGTAATTGTATATTACAACAAGGAGATTCCGGAAAATGGAAATTGTATTAAAACAAGATCATGATACCTTGGGCAAGGCAATGGATGTCATCACCGTCAAGGACGGGTATGCCAGAAATTCCCTTATTCCTTCGGGGATAGCCGTGCCGGCAACGGAAGGTAATAAAAAGGC
>JAUVGS010000117.1 GCA_030593665.1 Chitinivibrionales bacterium
CCGTGTCAAGCTGGATAATCAGCTCGTTATCCGTGGTATTGACGTAGCCGTTGTAGCCGTAGCCTTCAATCATCATGACCGTATCGGTTGCGTTATACAAACGAACATACCTGGGTAAACCGGGGGCAGTATAACCGGTAATCCGAAACGCGGGATTAAACTTGCAACCATCGGTTGCGCCGTCCGCCTGAATTTGAAAATTTACTGAATTGTTGTCCGCCTGGATAATATACGCACCCTCCCCTTCATTGAATCCATCCGTATCGATATCACCCTCAGTGGTCGTTAACAGAGTTCCGCCATTCGTCTCCATGGTAATGGTCTCAATGTCCTGCACCGCTTCACTTACGGAATCCATATAGGCAGTACCCATATTCTGGTGCTGATTATCTATGTAAAAGGAATAGGTAAGTTGTACTTCTTTCGTATAGTGGTCATCAGTTCTGGCATAATAAAATCCGGAATAATCATTTGCACTACTGGCACCAGAGATAATTGTATCAGCATTATTGGTAAAAAATTGTTTCACACCGTTAACATCACGAGCCGACAGGTAAGCAACGGCAATATCATGGGTGCTGTCACCTCCATAAACCCCGGCCCTGTAATCACCTTCTGTAATATAACTTGACACATCTCCTTCAAATTTCTGCCTGAAAACAATACCGGTAGCAATAAATGTAGCACTCATGTAAGAGAGCGAATCGTATCTGAATATCTGACCCGTGGGGTAGATTGTCCAGATCATTACAATATCATAATCAAGACCGGTGCCGCTAATACTGCGTTTATCTATTCTAAGGCGAACGCGGGTACCGGAAGCTTCTAAAACAGTATAGGTCGGTGGAGAGGTCGTTGAGTAATATTGACTGTATATATAATCTGAATTATAGTGACAATGACTTCCGATAGTTCCTTTCAAATCGGAAGAAGAAATGAGATTATCCGCAGAGGAAATCTGTTTACCGGAAGAGAGCTCCGAAGATTTAAACTCTTTGAGCTCACCATCCATATTCGGGCTGGTATTATCCATTTTCCAGAAGAGATAAAACTCATTGGAGCCCGAAGCGCCGAAAGTGCTGCTTGAGGTATTTTTTACATAGTAATCATTGCCGCTTGCCCCATAGCTCATGACGGGCATAGGATCGACCATATAGGCCCCGGTCTGATCATCATCATCGATATAGATCCTCAAACCGGATGTCGATACTGTTTTATCAAACCCGATGTAAAGGATATTGGACGCGTCATCAAGTTTGGCCAGGTAGTCCGTATTTTCCGTTAACCAGTCATCTTTGTAATATACTGCGGTGGGTTTAGCGGTGGCCCAGTAGTTGGAAATCTGGAAAACCGGATTTGTCACCGGTTTACAAAAGGCGCCGTCAATTTTAAAATGAATCGTCGCGTTATTATCGGCACGAACCATGTACTGGCCTTCATTGGCGCGGTATCCGTTTTCCGCAATAGCTTTAATAGTCTCTTCAGAGAATTCCCGGTTATAAAAACGTACATCATCCATTCGGCCGTCATACCCGTTACCGATTACCACATTAGCGTCATTACCGGTCAGCGAATATTGCGTTACGATATATTTAACGACATCGCCATCTATGTAAAGCTTGATTCTACCGCTGTGAATATGATAGGATGCAGCCACATGTTTCCATGAACCGGTAGCGGGGCCGCTGAGCCCTGATAGTGTCGTTCCATCAAGGGTCAATGCGATATTTCCACTGCCGTCGCCTGCCAGTTTGAATCCGATACCTGCCGTATATTTGCTGAAGAGAACCGAACCGGTACTAAGCACCGTCTCCGGTTTGATCCACATCATGACGGTAAATACGCCGGTAGTAAAATCAGTGATGCTGCTTGACACTGTTACATAATCATTGCCGTCTCCTGCCTCAAAGTCCAGGCAGTTCCCTCCCCACATGAAATCAGTATTATCCCAGGCAGCATTGGTTATGGTTCCATCGTGGGTGTTGGCGCCGCTTGAAGAATCTTTCGCCGTAGCGCCGGAACCGAGATCAAATTTCCAGTGGCCGACCAGGCCGGATTCCCAGTCTTTTTCCATGCGCAGAGTACCCAGTCCATTGACAAACACAAGACTGTCAGGCCCGCAGTAATCATCGACAAATTTACCGACGCCGGTCGTATCATTCCATGTTTTGTGCCCGAAGTCAACCATGAAGTCCCAGAGCTGCTTGTCCCCTTCCGCAAGCTGCCAGTCGTCGTCAAGTATACCGTACCAGGTGCTGCTCGTTGCGGAGAACGCGCTTGCCTGGCTCCAGTCTTCATAGAGCGCGAACAGGATATCAAATTTTCCCGCGTCGGTATTTGAATGAAGCACATAATTGGAGGTGCTTGCCGTACCGCTTTCATTGGTATACGACTTATTGGTCACATTACTCTCGACACGAAACTCCAGCCCATTGGCCGGATCGTAGAGAGCGGTGCGTGCGTCTGTCTCCGGATGGATAAAAACACGGCCATTGCCATAGACCGTATACTCAATATTCCACTCGTGGGAATTGAGGGAAAACGTCTGGCGCAGTTTACAAAACAGGGTGTTTGCCGCAAGAAGCGTCAGCGTACCGGTGGCGGCATAACTGTTGGTATTATCAGCCCGGATATAAAAGAGGTTTGTGTTGAGTTGATTGCTCCCCCTGCTTGATTCATCGGAGAGCCATTTAATCCCGGCGCCGTTGTCCTCGTCAAAAATAATCTTCCAGGCCGACGTCGATATCTCACAGGTATCGTTTTGATCAGTACCGATATCATGCTTAATGGTCAGCGGTAAAAGCTGCAACTGATCATCAGTGGCAAAGGTAACGCAGGTTTGATCTATCCGCTGGGTTTCATAACAGAGCTTGATCCAGCCCGCAGAGCGCAGCGTTGAGCTAACCCTGATTTCATCGAGGTGACCGTCAATATATTTTGCCGTTGACAACTGCTCGGTATCGGCATTCTTTCCGCCCAGTTCCCATCCCGCGCTGAAAGAGAGATCGATATCACTGCCGGTACCCATAATGGTATTATTGAGAGTAATGGTAAATGCCTCTTCATAGGTCAGGTTACCGGTGCCGTCATCGGTAGTCCGGATACGAACAGAGAATGACTGCTGATCCTCGTAAAACAAAATCGCGTTTGTCTGAAGAGTGGTGCTGCTAATCTGAAACTTATCGTTATCCGTATCACCGGTACCCGAAACAAGGGTGTAGGTGTGGGAATCTCCGCCATCGGAATCTGTTGTGGTTAGTCCGCCGACGGTTGTTCCGGATGCCTGGTTTTCGTTAACACTTGAGGAGGAGAGGGCGATGTCGGTGGGGGCGGAATTTCCGGCTTCGGTGTAATCAATCACGAGTCTCGCCCGTATAATACTCATCTCATAAGAAAAAGCCTCCGGACGATTTGTTAGAACTATTTGCACTTCTTCAGAGGTAGCCAGGGAATCCGTTACAAGGGTCGCTAAAGTTGTATTATTATCCCAACCGTTCCAACCCGTTGCACTGCATGTCTGTGAGGCTATCGAAGTTGACCAGGCCGTATAATCGATATCATCATATTGGACGGGAGCTGACCAGGTTTTGTTGATTACAAAAATTTCCACAGCATCAGTACCGCCAGAGAGCACTGAAACATTGTAACCAAAATCTACGTAATCAATAGTTGATCCATTTGGAATACTCGAAATATCGAAAACACAGAAAATTTCTGAACTAAACGTTTCAGGCCGTAACCACATTCCACAGGGTTGAGCCGTTGTTGAAGTTGTATTTTCCGAACTGGCTGCGTCATCGGCAGAATTGTATTGTCGAACCTTGTAACGCGTAGCGTATATAGTAACCTGAGTGGCTATTACCGGTATTACCGTTATCAAAATCAGCAAAATACCGAGAATAAAGGTGATAGGTGATTTTTTATGTTTCATTTTTATTGCAATCAACCGTTCCTCTTAAAACGGGTAATACCGGCTGCACCTAGTCCGTACGATCCACGCCATTGATAAAAATTTTATCACTGCCGGGACTGTCCTGATCGATCTGAATCGCGAAGTGATACCAGGTATCAGCAGTCCAGTTCGTTATATCAGTCTGTATAAACCGGAAATTATCAGTATCCTCAATTTTAAAAACCAGTGCGCCGTCAGAGAGCTGCGGGTAATCATAATCCGTTCCGACAAAACCGATATGCATGTTGTTGGTCGCACTGCCGTATTTCTCCAGAACAATCTGCGATGTTGCCGAGGCACTGGTAAAATTGGCGTCAAGTTTGAGCCAGCCGGAGATAGTTGCATCACCCGTGATATCAAGTGACGTACTCTGGGGAATACTCACATAATCATCAGAGCCGTCAAATTCCTGTCCATATTTGGCAACGCCTTCTTTGACTGTTGCGGAAACATAATCATCACCATCGTTATTGTTACTCGTTGCGTCACGATAGACGTCAACGGTTCCGGTTCCGGTCTCTGAAGAGTCCAGGTGCCATACGGCCTTAAAGTTTTTACTGTCTTGAAATACATTTGATGGATTGGAGGTTGTTGTTTCACTTGATTTGTTCCAGAACATCTTAATGTACTGATCACTGGTATTGCCATAGACAACATCAACCTTCACCCATATAACAGCAGTATCTTTATCACTGGCGCCATCAACCCAGTGCTCTATTTCATAAGGGAGGAATGTTTCGTTATCGGATTTACCAAAACGGATATCAGCTCCATCGTCTGCAACATCAGAGAAAAAGTCGAAGTTGCTCGGATCGAGACGAACCAGCAAAGGGAAATCCAAAACATTGCCTGATATATTCGCTCCATCAACAGTGGTATTGATGTAGATTCGCATGGATGAATTCCAGTTGGCAAGATCTTCAACCTCGCTAACGGTGATGTTAAAAGTCAGGTCGGGGCTCTGGTCATCTCCGCTGTTTGCAGTGCCGCCGTTATCCCTGAGATAAATTGTGCATACGGTTGTGCCGGTAGCGTCTGTTGCCGGGGTATACGTCAAGGTGCCGGTGGAACTTACCGCAGGCTGTGATGAGAACAGGGAATTATTATCATTGGTTACCGTAAAAGTAAGGGTTTGTGACGACTCGTTTGTCGCCCCCTTGTCAAGACTCGTGGCCCAGGTTGTCACTGATTTTGCGCCACAGTTTTCATCAGCGTTCTGGTCGGCGCCCCTGGTAAAAGAGGGCTCGTCATTGACTGCGGTAATATTGATGGTCATGGTATAAGGCCCTGCGGTACTGTAATCCTTCCCGTCGAACACCTGGTGGGTGAAGGTGGCATAGGAGGAACCGTTTGCATCAGCCGCGGGTTTGAAAATCAGGTTTGTCATCGTTTCGTAATACGTCTCATCAACGACATCAGTGCCGCTGTACTCAAGGTCGCCTGCGGTCTCCAAAGATTTGATGAAGATGCCGTCAAACGGGTCGGAATCACTATCGCTGTAGGTGAAATCACTGGTCTGAAAAGTTGTCGCGGTGTTGTCCTCGAGGAATGTTTTAGTGTCATTGCCGCCGGTGGGGATGGTGTTGGACTCAGCAACATTGAAATAGTTCGAAGTGGCACTTTCCGCCCCGAAAATATTGCCATCCTCGGTAATTTGCAAGTCATTCTGTCCCACTACGATAATGATATAGTAATTTCCATTGGACACTCCAACAGGAACATTTATTGTAACTGTTTCTCCTGTACCGCTTGTCGATGCATCACCCCAGCCTGTGCCATACGCGGGAAGAACCAGAGAATAGCTATTATCCGAACCGGTACATCCGTTAGAATATGCACAACTGGCTCCGGTACCATCAGAATCAGTCAACCAGTAATCACTCGAACCTGAACCGCTTGTAAAATGATGTGTTGTTGTTGTAGAGAGACAAATTGCATAATAAAATGTCTGCCACGTATCTTTAGTCCAGTCAAAAGAAACCGTGTAATTTGTACCTTTAGAAATATCATCGCCATTGGTGGAACCTGCGGAACATGAGACATTACTTACACCGATTGCGCAGTAAGCCGGAAAGATTATTGCTATTGTTAAAATCGGAATAATAATCAGACAGAGAGGACGGGTGATTTTTTTCATAGGAAATAATGACAATTATTTAGTTTCAGAGATATAAGTGTCTATAGAATAATAAATCTACTATAAGTATACCAGAAACAAACAATTTGTTCAAGCGCTTAAATAGATTTGTACAACTTTTTTTGAGATGGGTTAGTTTTTAATCAGGTTTTTGGGTGGGAAGACGGGTAGGATAACGAATAGAATATGGCTGTAAGGGAGAAAGGGAGAAGAGAATGACGATTAGCGATTGGTGAATAGCAAATATTGAACTCTTTTAGTCGTTACCTTTATCGAAATGACAGAGTAATGTGAAGCAGATTTTTCAATCGTCCTCGTCCCTCCCCGGTCAAAGCAAGTCGATAGCATGCTCTTTCATCGCATTCGAACTGGAACTTTGCCTTCCTCCTCGGTTTTTTCTTTTTAACTTTAAAAAAAAGATCGAGGACGAAGGACGAAGACGACGATGAGGAGGATTTTTGAAAATATTGGAGCAATAACCTGTAATAAATTCACACAATATCCCTTCCCGCATTCAACCGGCTGAACATGTTTATAATTTGCTATTAGTAAAGCAGCAAATGGTATATTTACTTCTTGAATTTCCGCCTTAGAGCCTCTGTTTTCTTCACACTTAAACCCGTGATTTTGCGTATATCACTATTGCTCATATCATTTTCGATCATTTTTATAGCTGTTCTTTCAATACCCTCTTCTCT
>JAUVGS010000504.1 GCA_030593665.1 Chitinivibrionales bacterium
CAGTCTGCGTTTTTAAGTCGATGAGTAGAAGGGTGAGTAATGTCTAAAAGGTCGGTCATAGTAGACCATCCGGGGATAACGAAATTAAAATTATCGAAAACGTGTTTACATATTAAGATTTAGTGCAAAATTCAGGTAGTACCTTACAGATTGCTTTCTTGTTTTTTAGAAAGGAATCTGATAAGGAACTTACTTGCGGGTTTATCCCGCGTTAGTAAAAGGATGCATGCGCATGGTGCATTATGAGCAACTGCCTGTAAAGACGCATCAGCGTACCCAGTGGATTGATATTACCTCGGGTGTCCGGAAAATAATCTCCCAAAGTAACATACACAATGGTATAATTACGGCATCAAGCTTGCATACAACGGCAGGTATTACCATTAATGAAAATGCAGATCCTGATGTGGAGAGAGATTTTTTCTGGAAGCTTAATCAACTTATCCCGAAGGATCCGGCTTATCATCACACAGAAGGGAATTCCGACAGCCATCTAAAAGCATCGCTGATCGGATTGAGTGTCCAGGTCCCGCTACGCGATGGTACCTGTGTATTAGGGACATGGCAGTCAATTTACTTTTGTGAATTCGACGGGCCTCGGTATCGTCGGGTTTCCGTTACCATCATAGGTGAATAGAGGTGTATTCACGTGCGGTTTGTTTGTTTTAACCTGCAGGTATATATTGCCTGCCTTATTGTTCCTGTCATGTCAATATACAGTCAGGATAGCTTGCAGGGACAGGAATTCAAAGAACTGGATATCCGGTACGCTGCTGAACTTAACCATGTTCCCGTTGGATGCCGTACTATTGCCATGGGAAATACCGGCGTTACCCTGCCTTATAACGACATGAGCATCTTCTGGAATCCATCGGCGATTTCTTTTTCAGATAAATATGAAACAAGTATAGAAGGCGCCAAACTTTACGGAGGGCTCTCAAGCCTTGGCGTGCTCTCTTTTAGTGCTCCTGTCCAGAATGGCCTGAGCGCCGGTATCATGTATAAAGTATTTTTCCCCGATCTTATTAATGAATGGGATTCTCTTCCCGGAACATTCTTTGAACGGCAATATAACTACAGTGTTGACGGGTATCCTGCCACAGGAGTTTTTCATAATAACCAACATAGTATCATCGCTTCGCTTGCAAAGAAATTTTCCATCCCGATCCCCCGTCCGTCAAGCTTTACCGTCCCTTTACCGGTGGATATCGGCATCGGTCTCAATATTAAATCATTAATCATGACAATGAATCCGGGTGAGACAGTTCGCATGGGTTACAATATTAACATTGATGTCGGATTACTATTCCGCCTGGGTGTTGATTACAATCTTAAAGAAGAAAGTATCCGCAGAGAAATCCTTATTGCAATGGCATTTAAAGATGTTCTCCCGACAAAAATGACCTGGCTCCATTCCTATGAAGAGTATGAAGAACCCATAGACTTCGCTCAATCATACGGTATGGCCTATATCGACCGGAGTGGTTTCCTCTTTGCCGACTGGACCATCTCGCTTGCCCTGTACCGGCAATATGATGTTTCGATACATGCCGGACTTGAAGGTGAGTTTTTTGATATCGTTGCATTCAGAGCCGGGGTATCCAATAAAGTAGCAACACTCGGCGCCGGAGTCCATTATAAAAATTATTCGGTTGACTATACCTTCACATTTGATGAGATTGATTATTCAATTCTTCGGATGGCAGCAGGGGTGAAGTTTTAAACAGTAGAGGTAATTGCAAAAGTCGAAATACAACAGAAAAAAGTCCTTTTAAGTCCCTTATTAAAGGATTTAGGGATCCCAAAGACGACTTTTGCAATTACCTCAGTATGTTGAGCATTGAAAAAAGGGATGCATCGATAACAGGAGAAAGTCAACTCATGTGTATGACCTGGAGTATTATAATGTTTATTCCTGAAAAGTTTTTTAGACATACTACCTGAATTTTTCACTACAAACAGGAATTTTAGTTTTGAAATAATAAAAACCACCTGAGGCCCTCGTGGTTGTAGATTATTTTTAATGTGATAAACATTAAACCTCAACCAAAGGAGTCACCCAGATGGTGATATATAAAAATATAAAAGGGCGCGTAACCCCTGTTAACAAGGGTTTTTCTGAATCATCAAATCGTCCAGCTAAAATAGGGCCTGATACCAGATATGAGGTCTGCGCGACCAGAATGACGGCGTTTGGCGGAATGCTCGCTTTAA
>JAUVGS010000066.1 GCA_030593665.1 Chitinivibrionales bacterium
CGCCCTTCTTAAATTTCGCAATAGGGGTTTTCAACGAGACATTTGACGGGAGGTGCTTCTTTTCTGTAAGGCGTGGAATGAGCAGATATTCAGAGAAGGTCCGTGATATGTCCGGGAGAATTTTTGCCATGATTACCTCGAAAATCATAATGAAAAAGAACAAATTATTGCCTATAAAGTTAGCTCAATTAGTTTAAAAATGCAAGATAAAAAGTAATATTTCTATATTACCCTTTTCTATCACAATATCCGATCACCAAACACAGGCTTTGACGGAGAAACTATTTTTTGTATATTAGAGAAAATAATCACCTGAAATAAAAGAGATAATTATAACAATAAGGGCATTATTATGGATGTGTTGAGTGTGTTTGAAGTCAAAGAAAAGTATAATGAATTCCTTGGTATTTTTACCGATTTTTTCGGGCAGCAGGAATGGCTCGCCATTTTCCTGGTGTTACTTTCCGTATTGATCCTGGAGCGTATCGCGCTGTTCCTTTTTAAACATATTCTGAAATTAACCCATAAAACCGACACCCAACTTGATAATAAGGTCATCAGGAAATCCTCCCGCCCGATCGGCAATTTTATTCTTCTTTTCGGTATATATGTTATTATTCAAATATTCAGGCTGCCGAAAACGCCTGTTGATATTAAGGTGGTTCTGCTTACTGCCACAAAAATTGCTGTTGTGCTCAATTCGATCTGGCTGTTTCTGAGACTCACCGATATCCTTGGAAATTACCTGTTTACCAAGGTTGTCAAAACGAGTTCCCGACTTGATGATCAGCTTGTTCCCATATTCCGGAAGACGGTAAAAATATTTCTCTATGTTCTCGGCAGTATCTATATCATTCAGGTTCTGGGTTATTCGATTTCAGGTGTTGTTGCGGGACTGGGTATCGGTGGTATAGCGGTTGCCATGGCTTCAAAGGATGCGCTTGCCAATCTTTTCGGTTCAATTATGATTATTTCCGACCGGCCGTTTAAAGTGGGTGACTGGATAAAGGTCGGTGATGATGAGGGTATTGTTGAGCAGATCGGTTTCCGCTCAACCCGCATCAGGACATTTCCCAAAACACAGGTTACCGTACCCAACGCAATGATTGCCAATTCCTCCATTAATAATTTTTCACGCATGCCCAAAAGGCGGGTGAAAATGTCGGTCGGTGTAACCTATGAAACTACTGCTGATCAAATGGAGAAACTGGTTGAAAACATCCGAGGCCTGTTGAAAAATCATGCTGATGTTGACCAGGATTTTATCATGGTCAATTTTACTGATTTCGGCGCCTCATCCCTTGACATTCTCGTATACTATTTTACCGGGACAACCCAATGGGCCCGTCATCTGCAGGTAAAGCAGGCGGTTAACCTCGCGATCATGCGCCTTATAGAGGAGAGCGGCTTATCCATTGCTTTTCCGAGTCGTACGGTATATTTAAAATCAGAGGGTGACGGTTAAGATATAAAAGAAGGATTACTATTCAGGTAACATTTAGCAAATTAGTTGAAGTACTTGTATACTATTCGTACTCATAATCAAATTTCATCTTCTTTCGATTAGTACCTTATGAAAAATTTTCTGCATTTTTTCGGCAGAATATTTTTAGGTTAAGGTACTTACTTGCAGTTTATCTGCGTTAAGATTAGGATTAAGAGTATGAAATTAAAAAATGGGTTTTATATCTTTATTAAAAAGTATACTCACACTATTTCTTTGTGTCTTTGGGACTTCGTGGCGATGTCTGAATAATAACAAAAAAGGTATTATAATCTTTTGACTCAAAAAGTCCTCCTTATCAGCGTAAACAGGTGTTTATTTCCCTATCCGGTTTTTCCTCTCGGGGTTTCTCATCTTGCATCAGCATTGAAAGCCGCAGGATATGCACCGGCCATCTGTGATTTACAGGTTAATTCTTCCGATTTCATGGAGGTTATTACCTCAGTATCTCCCGATTATATTGGCCTGTCTCTGAGAAATATTGATAATACTGATTCCGCTGAGACGGATTTTTTTGCTCCGATTCTCTCAGAGGTCGCACAGAAAGTCCGTGAAGTAAGCTCTGCGCCGATAATGCTGGGAGGGAGTGGATATTCTCTGTTTCCGAAAGAACTTTTAAAATTGACAGGAGCAGATTTTGGTATCTGCGGAGAAGGGGAAGTCACCTTTCCTCTCCTTCTGGATTGCCTTTCAACACAACGTCCTCATGATTCGATTCCCGGACTCGTGTATACAAAAAACGGCAGTATCGTAATTAATCCCAAGAGCGGTTGTGTGGCTGATGCCATAAGCATGGTAGAGCGTCCGCAGAATCTGGTCGATTATTATCTTGAACAGAGTACCATGCTGAATATCCAGACGCAGCGCGGTTGTTCATATACCTGTTGCTACTGTACCTACCCGGTTATTGAAGGGACTATGTTTCGCCGCCGCAGTCCGCAGGCGGTGTGTGATGAAATAGAAGATGCCACAGGGGCCGGCGCCCGTTATCTGTTTATCGTTGATTCTGTTTTTAATACCTCCAAAGAGCATGTGACCGGTATCTGTGAAGAAATTCTCCGCAGGAGCATCACGACACAGTGGGGATGTTTTCTCAGGCCGCAGGGAATTACACAGGCATTGATGAATCTAATGGCACGGGCAGGGCTGACCCATATAGAATTCGGTACGGATTCTTTGTGTGATTCTGTGCTTGAAGCGTACGGGAAGGATTTTTCCGTGGCTGATGTGATACAGGCAAGCGAATGCGCTCATAACGCCGGGGTAAAGTATGCGCACTTTCTCATTATTGGCGGGCCGACTGAAACGGAAGATACTATCCGGGAGGGATTTGCCAACAGCAGTAGTATTAAAAAAACTGTTTTTTTCCCGAGTGTCGGCATGCGGTTGTATCCTGATACACCGTTGTATACCTTTGCAGTAAAGGAAGGGGCTGTTTCTGAAGAGACGGATTTGTTACCACCCCGGTTTTATATAACGCCGAATGTATCTGTTGAGAGAATCAGGCAACTGCTTAAAGAACATAACACGCAGGCAAAAAACTGGATCATCGGCACGCTTGACCCTGCTTTACAAAAGGTTGTTGTCAATCTGCGAAAAATCGGTGTGGTCGGTCCCCTGTGGGAATTCATAGTACGGTAACCGGGCAGGTCGTGTGAGAATAGTACTTTTTTATCCGCGGGGATATACAGATACGGCAGGGAAACCGTCGGTTTCTACCCTTGCAGTAAATCTCCCCCCTGTTGGTATTGCATCATGTGCCGCAGTCCTTCGAAAAGCCGGCCATGAGGTGACCATTTTTGACGCATCGTTTCAGTATCAGTATGATACTGAAACGTGGGTAGCGAAAATTATTGCCTGCGAGCCGGACTATGTCGGATTTTCCACGCTGACCTCGAATTTCCTTGATGCATACAATGTCTGCCGTGGTGTCAAGGAGTCCAGGGACAAAATACAGACGGTTTTTGGCGGTGTGCATGTTTCCTGGGGAAGGGAAACGATCCTCAGGCACTTTCCGGCTATCGATTTTATTGTTGCGGGTGAAGGAGAATACTCGTTCCTCGATCTGGTAGAGGAGAAAGATACCGCGCAGATTTACGGGCTCTATTTCCGTGATGGCAGCGAGATTAAACACGGCCCTGAACAGAACAAATCCATGCTCTGTACCATGGATGACCTCCCGTTTCCCGCATACGACCTTCTTGAGGGATTCCCGAAAAAGTATGCCATGCCCCTGTTCAGTTACCCGCAGCATCCCGGTGCAAGTGTCATCTCTTCACGCGGATGCGTCTATCATTGTAGTTTCTGCGACAGATCGGTTTTTCATACCAGTTTCCGATGGAATTCACCCGACTATACCTTTGAACTGATTACCTGGCTGAATACGGAGTTCGGGGTGAAGCATATTCTGTTTTATGATGACCTTTTTACATTGAACCGGAAACGTGTTTCACAATTGTGCGCCTTATTACGAAACGATAAACGCCGCATTACCTTTAACTGTATTGTGCGCATCGGCCATATTGATGAAGAGCTTATACAGGAGCTGAAGTCCGCAGGGTGCTGGATGGTACATGTAGGTATCGAGTCCGGTGACCAGGAAATATTGGACTCCTTCAAGGAGGGATTAATGGTAGAGGCGATCAGAAAGGATGTGGAGAAATTGCACCGGGGCGGGCTATGGGTGAAAGGGCTTTTTATGATGGGATTTCCCGGTGAGACGGAAAAATCTATACACAAGACAATAGAGTTCGCCGGTTCCCTGCCGTTAAAGGATGCCAACGTTACCGCCTTTACACCCTTTCCCGGAGCGCCGATATCCAGTGACATTGAGAGTCGGGGCACATTTGATCAGGATTGGGAAAACTGGACAAAAATGGATTGTGTCAATTTTGTCTTTGTACCCGGGGAGATAGGATCAAAGGAGACACTTGAAAAGTATTACCGGGAATTCATTCAGAGATTTTATCATCGTCCCTTTATGAGGAGCATATACCGGAAGATGTTTTTTCAGTCGCCGCACAGCTACTGGCGGTTAATTAAACATGCATCTTCTTTTTTGAGGTATGCAAAAGATATTAAGAAATGATTGTTACGGCATTGAGTTTGTTAATATTCCTATAGGTTGAAGAAACAATACGCTATTTTCTCTCCTCTAAATATTTAAAAAGCCCCGCTTTATCCAGGGATCGAATAACAAAAAAACCGGTAATCCCGCCTGACGCGCCGAATATTGAGCTGGTTATAAAGAGGTATGTCTTGCAGGCGACTATGGTAACAAGAGGCATACCCAGCACAATATCTATACCAGTGGTCGATAAACATCTTACGGAAAACTTCATGATCAACCTGAGTCGGTTTGTCAAACTTCATACATATCAATATAATCAGAACATCATATCCAGGCAAACACAAAACATTGATGGGAATTCCTATACTATTAAGGAATTAAGATAAATTACTGAGTTCTGAAATTTTGTACCTCTACTGCGCTGAAACGTACTTTAATTACAGTAGGCAGACTTTTTAAACACACTCATTATTGAAAACTTATATTAATAATTCAATGAGCAAAAAGAAAAAGCAAAATACAAATGGGCAAACATTGACGGGTAACGATGGTATTGCCCTGACCGGTTTCTTTCTTTCCGGTTTTACCGGCCTGGTGTATGAAATATGCTGGATTCGGAAAGCATCTCTGGTTTTTGGCACAACCATATTCGCATTAAGCACGGTGGTTGCGGTATTTTTTGCCGGTCTGGCAATAGGCAGTTACCTTTTGGGTAAATATACCGATAAAACATCACAACCGTTAAAGGCATACGCTTTTCTTGAGATTGTCCTGGGTAGTATTATTTTAATAAATCCGGCCATGTTTCTGCTCTTTAACAAATTCTATGGGTTGTTATATCCGATTATTTTTCAAAATATTATTATACTCTCCTTTATCAGAATCCTCTTTATTGCGGTAATTCTCCTTCCACCTACGATACTTATAGGAGGAACCCTGCCGCTTTTTTGTAAACAGTATGTTACTGATGAGCGAAAAGTATTGCTCTCAGTGGGGCTGCTTTACAGTCTCAACACCCTCGGAGCGGTCATTGGGACCCTTTGTTGCGGCTTTATCCTTATTCCGCGAATTGGTGTTAATCAGTCCATCCGGCTCTGTGGCATTTTGAATATTATTATAGGAGTGACTATTCGTCAATTGCGATTGCCTGCATCTATTCCCACACAAAGAAAGGATATCGAACGTAACAATAAAAAACAGTCGTCGGAAACAGACACTTTCAAAACCCATCCGTCAAGTACTCACACTCGTATTCTGATAGCAATCCTATTCTTTTTTTCCGGATTTATTGCTTTGGGTAATGAAATAATCTGGACACGTTTTCTCAGCTTGATTATCCATAATACGGTGTATATGTATACGCTGACTCTTGCCGTACTATTAACGGGAATTTTCTTAGGCAGTATTGAAATCTCATTAGCGCCTATGAGGAGATATTCGGGGGTTGCCCTTGTTTTCAGCCTTCTTCAGATTTGTATCGGTCTGAGTGTAACACTCGTGCTTATAGTGCCGGCTGATTTCTGGCAAAACATTATTGACACGCAGAATAAGTCAATGCCTCTTTGGGTTTCAGCATTGATTTATCTGGTACCATCCATACTCGCGGGGATGTCATTTCCTTGTGCCATTCGTATGGTAATTGACAGGACGCATCACGCCGGTTTCAGCGTGGGCAGAATGTCCGCTATCAATACCACAGGAGGTATTCTTGGTTCTCTGTGTGTCGGTTTTATTATCTTACCGGTACTTGGATTGCAGAAAAGTATAATCCTGACAACCGGCATGAGCCTCTGCATAGGTTTTATAGCCCTGCTATTTCTCAACCGAACGGTTCACGCTGCTGTTAAGAGTGCTCTTATTGGCATAGCGTGTATTATCTGGTTTGTAATTCCATCAATAACAAATACATCAGTACCGGCAGACTTTCTCGCGAAAAATTTAAAACTTGTTGATTTCAGGGAAGGGATACATTCATTTATTGCGGTCATAGAAAATGAAGAGGATAATCTGATCCTTGAAATTGATCGCCTGTGGCAAGGGGGAAACGAGAAAAGTCATCAGGTTATCGCGGCACACGCACCCATGCTGCTCCATCCGAATCCAAAAAAAGTACTCAATATCGGCGTCGGCGTCGGGCAGACTGCCAACAGCTTTCTGTGTTACGATATAGAACGATTTGACTGCGTAGACATAGAAAGAGAACTCTTTGATGTTGTAAGAAAACACTTTGCCGCTGAGTGGATGGATGATAAACGGGTGAGAATAATTATAGAGGACGGTCGTAATTTTGCTTCGTATACCAACGAGAAATATGATATTATTTCAATTGAAATCGGTCAGATATTCAGGCCGAACCTCGCATTTTTTTATACAGTGGAATTTTATCGGAATGTTCGGGAAAGGCTGAATGAGAATGGTATTGTCAGTCAGTTTGTTCCACTGACCTTTCCTGGCATAGAGGGATTTTTATCGGTTATCCGCACATTCCTGGAAATTTTCCCCAAAAGCGTACTCTGGTTTAATAGAAATGAATGTATCATTATTGGCTCACCGCACATACAGCCAAAACTTACTTCCGGGCGGTTGGCCTTATTACATTCAAATAGTACTATCAACAGGGATCTGGATTATTATTTCTGGGGAGGTGCACGAAACCGGTTAAACAGGCCGGAAGTATTTACCGCGGGTTTTTTATGCGGTTCAAAGACATTAAAAAGGATAACTGGAGAATCTCAGATATATCATGATAATAGACCTGTCCTTGAGTATTACTCCGCCAGAGAACAGGATTATGTTGTCGAAGATATCTCCCGGAAAACAGAATTGTTAGAAAAGTATCTCGATCCTATTCCTGCTATTTTTAAAGAGAACATGCATGATACAATCATAGCAAAAAGTACCTTTATCCGCGAAGTAAATATTAAGAATACCATTGCAATGGAACTGTTCATGACCTTTCTGGAAAACAACGATTATTCCCTGCTTCAAAAAGCTTATGAATTGAATCCGTATAATCTCGATATTGCTTTTAAAATGGGTGTTATTTCTGTAAAGAGTGGCAACCTTAGAAAAGCAGAGAGATACTATAAGGAAGTCCTTGCAATAGAACCTAATTATGTAGATGCCTATAATAATCTAGGCATTGTTTATGCCAGGCAGGGAAGGTTACACGAGGCTATAGGTCAGTATTTAGAAGCGATCAGGCTGGGTCCGGGGAATGAGGAGGCATACAATAACCTTGGTGTTACCTATGGAAGACTAGGCAGCCTCAAGGAAGCGGTTCGCTGTTTCTCAAAAGCTTTGGAGATTAAACCGGACTTTCAGGATGCAAAGGATAATCTTAAGCTTGGATTGGAGTAAGCCAATAGAAATTTTGACACCTCCAAAGGGTATTATGGATAATTTTTACATGTAGCCATATTGAAATCCCTTCCCCTTTTTACTCACACACATGTCCCTTTTTTAATATTTACTGTTTTTTCTATCTGTAATAAATATACGCGTGTTATTCACTTCAATTATTTGTTGCTTTGGATTATATCGTTGCAAGATTATTAATGTGATTTCGCATGGTAATTCAGGTTGCCGTGTTGAAAAAGAGATAGGAAGTTTGGAATGATATAACAAATTTCAGAACTCCTGATCTTCGGGATTTTGCTATGATACCTGAAGTATGCATTTAACACTCTTTATGGAATATTGGAGTACTGGGGCCCTAAAT
>JAUVGS010000161.1 GCA_030593665.1 Chitinivibrionales bacterium
GCATCTTTTCCCATGCCCGGATCAGCTTGACCGGGTCATAGTGGATTTTAGTGGTGGCCCAGGAGGAAACCTTATTGATGATGACCGCCGGCCGTGCGCAGAGTGTTGATTCATTGGTTCCCTGCTGTGAAGAACCGGAAATCAGTTTCTTGTCGTATACCGATGTGCGCAGTATCTCCCATGCCTCGCCGGCAAGAGGCTCATCTTTGCCGTATCTGCGGCGCGCATAATCCTTGATCCATTGCACCATGTCGGGGGATTGCGGACGCCAGCGCATGTCATAGAGAAACTCGTACATAACGGGGTTCATCCCGATCCCTTCCATTGTGCCGCCGATTCCAACCAGGTTCTTCCCTAACGCAGGATTAAGAGCCTTTATCGGCTCATCCGCAACCACCTGGAGTCGTCCGAACATGCCGACTTTCCCGCCCCAGTCATGGATAATTGACCAGATCCAGGGCCATCCTTTCCAGCCCTCTCTACCACCCGACCATTGCGGCCGGTTGTCACAGTCCAGATCGATGATGACAAGTTTGCTTTTGTCAATTCCATTGATAAGATTTTCTTTGGGATTCGAACCCCAGCCCTGAATGACCCAGACCGGATCGGATGATCCGTTTTTCATTTGTTTAAGAATATTTATTCCCGCAGCGTTCAAATTGATACCCGAGCTACTCCCGCCTTCATGAAAGGGGTCACCGGAAAAGTGTTGGCATTCACCGAACAGTTTTTTCTGCTCAGTGTAGAAAACCTTTGCCATCTCGGAGTATAAGGAATCAGTGGGACTGATAAACGCCGGTCTTTTAAAACCGCCAACCCACATACCCTGGTCGCGGATATCATTACTGGGATATTTCGTTTTTAATAAGTTCGGGACCGTGCCGTAAAAAGCAGGAAAAACAGGCATAATGCCAAGCTCGCGCATGCGGGTAAGGATCTTGTTTTGAAGCACCACATGGTCATCTATCCAGGACTGTGGAAGCGGACCTCCCCAGGCTTCAAGATTGCCCATGAGCCACCAGGCGAAAAATCCCGGGCCGCATATAAACTTGTTAATCTCGGTTTCGGTAAAGTTGAAATGCTGAAGCGTTTTCTTCCATGTAGCTTCCGCGCCGACAATCGCAAGACAGAGGTTGATACCGTTTAATGCCATCCAGTCCAGCTCTTTTTCCCAGCGTCCCCAATCCCAGAATGACATGGTGTAGTTAAAAGTGCAGTAGTTTAAATAGTAGGAGTATTTGTACGGACTTACAATTTTTACCTGTCCGGGCACAGAAGGCAGTGGAGAAGGAATAGTAAGCTGGTTGCCGCACCAGGATATCTGACATTTGCAGTAGTAACGAAGATACCAGTTGAACCCTGCACTGAGTGCTACACCGCCGGAGCCTTTGATGGTAACATGGTCGCCGGAACTTGAAATCTCAAATACATCTTTGCCATTCTCTTTTGCGATAAGCTCAAGGGTGAATTTTGATTCCAGCCCGGGTACGGCTCTCCGGATAACGTCTTTGGCAGCGTCGATCTCGTCGGAGAAGGAGTGTTGAACTGAACAGACCACAATAACAATAAAACAAATTAAAAGAAACAATCGTTTATTCATCATGTACACCCATCCATTTCGTTATTGTAACCGTTTGCATTTTTTTATCTTTTTTTCTTTTTTTTCTTCTTACTGTTTGACTTGTTTTTTTGTTTCTTTTTTTCACTGAAGCATGTCTGCTTTTTACTGTTTCATCTCTTTTGAGAGATAATCGCAATATTTACACCCAAGATTACATCTCGAACCTACAGGTTTTGCCATCAAATTGAAAGCGGGAGGAACACCGAAATAAATTTTTTATCTAAAATACAATTCTCCCTGGATACATATTATTTTCCTTACTAGATCTTAATAATATATAATTATCGTTATGTGTTGCCATTACACCCATAAAATTATTTCATAAGAAATAATGCAGAAAAGAAAACTCTCCCCTTTGTTTCAAGCCTCATAATATAACAACCCTTTCCAGCAGAATTTCCTGAAAGATCCAAACCATTCCATATTTGTATTGGTTTATTCCTACAATGCGGGTCGATTGATTTAGTATATAGAGTTTTGCCGTGTACATTATAGATTGTTATTTTGTTTCTACCGCTACCGGTATACCTATCATTAAGTAACAGGTATACTTTTCTATTAATGGAAATAACGGAAAAACCGGAATTGGTATTCTTTGAAGCAGCACCGGTATTTATTGAAGTCTGGATATTTTTTGAAAGAGTATCCAGAAGTTTTTTTGCGTTTACAACGGAATTTGTATACTCACCGGATGTTGAAAAAGAATTTATTACGTCATCCAGCTTTATAAGCTCACTTGCACTCAACTGTTGTTTTATTATTCGAACCTTTTCAAAATCCTGCACTCCTTCACGCAGCCGTTCAAACCTTATTGAACTTCGCGGCCCCGGGTAAACCTGAAAGCAATCTCCCGCCTGCCAGGTGCGATGCCTTGTGTCAACCAGAGGATCCTCCACCCAACTGTTATAAGCCCATCGCAGGGTACCGTCCAAACCATGTTTAATAGCGTACCAACTCAACCAGACTGCTTCAGCGGGAGGAGAATAGGTAAAATTATTTGGTCTGTTCGTAGAGGTGCAAACGTAATAGGTGGTAACCTGCCCCCGTGCTCTTCTTTTGTTGGCAATGCCGAGTGTGTTTTTATCCACGCTTTTAATACCCAGGCACAAATTATGGATATCAACGTCAATTTCGGAGTGATAACCTCCTGCCATCGAAATTTTAAGACCGGGAGCGGTATTTTTTACCAGAGAAATAATTGCCTGCATATTAGCCAGGCCACGTTCGTCCATGACAATAGCGGTGCGGTCAATCCATCCTTTGGTAGTTAGATGATTTGCAAAAGCCGTTAAAAATGGTTCCAGATGCGATGTATATGCTACAGTACCCGGTACTATATCTATTGTTTTATATGATTGGGAAGCTGCATCATAATATTTAAACTTGTTACCCCAAGGCACCATGCTAAAACAGCTTATTTGTTCGGAAATACCAATTCCATCACAAAAATCAACATATTTATCAAACACCGTATAATCATATGTCCAGGTAGTATCCGTGTTTTTAGTCCATTCAATCATTGAACCGTAATTATCATAACACTGCCCCCCCCATGGTTTATCAACTATTGTAGTAGTAATACACTTCTGTCCGGCGTCTGCAAGCATGTGCAGAAGTGGTTCCATTAAATCCCAATGCTGCTGCGACCACGGCGATACTGTGTGATAACGGGATACGGCCCAGGGGTGTTGCCATAAATCAAGATGATAGCCCCACTCAAAAGGAGGTGGTAAAACAAGTTGTACTACTTTCAAATTTATTTCAAAAGTAAGTGACTGCACTCCATTTTCCGAAATAATTATCTGTCCCTGATATTGGCCTTGTTTAGCATCTGCCGGGACATCAATTGATACCCAAACCGGCTGGACATTATCAGAAGCGATATCAACACTTTTAGCATCATCAAGGATATCAGCTACGGGCATTGTAGGGGTGGCAAATCCTTTTTTATCGACAGGGCCGGAGAGTGTGTATTTTACAAACCGGGAACGAACACACGAACCGGGAATATCAGTAACATTATTACCACTCAGCGGCGTACAGGTACCGGTAACAGTATTCGCGCCACTACTTGTCCAAAGAACAATTTGAGTATGTACCCGCTCTCCGCGCCATGCAATTCCCGACCAGGTGAATGTTGGAGTACTCGTTGGTATTTCATCAATGTTATACCGATTGTCAACAGAACCAAAAGAGCCCTGCAACCCTTGTGCAACACTCTCCCATCCTGCCAAAACAGGATGTAACCCGAAATAAAATACTACTATCAATAGTATAGGCCAAAGGATGCTGCAATCACCTGCTCGTCGTGTTTTAACAAAATATTTTATTTTTCCCATGTAAGCCTCTCTCATCAGAAGAAGAATGACTTGTGCCACCTGTCCATAAAATCACTTCACCATAACTACTTTCGATTGACGGCTTTTCTTATCTCCAATCCAATGAACAACATACATTCCACCTGCAACCCGTTCCCCGTTGTTATCCTCGCAATCCCATACAACCCTGTCCCCGCCAACAGGCAGGGTGCGGACATTCTTTCCCCGGACAGTATATATCTCTATGTTCCGAAAATACCCGAATTGTACCAGTTTAATATTTGTCCCCGCTCCGGAAAAAACTACCCGTCTGCCCCCGGCGGCCTCCTGGTTACCCGGCCCGATGGATACTACTGCTCCCAGCAGCTCCATCTCTGATACCACGGCTTCATGGTCTGATAACTGATTATTGGGATCCGGCAGTTTTTCCGAGTTGATCCAGTTCCAGCGATCGGCAGGCCGCCAGAACAACCAATCAATCCCATAATTAAAATTGCCGGTTTCCCAATGTGCCTTCATCTCATTGATGGGAGGGGAACCTTCCCTGGCATTAAGATCTCCCAGGAGGACAATAGGCCAGTTTTCATCAATGGTACCGCCTGCTATGAGGTCGTCTATGTATTTATTGATTATTTGAGCGCTCTCTAATTGGTCCGGGGAAGAACCATTCATCCAATGGGTGGAAATAAAAGTAACGGTAGCGTTTTCCGGATCGGCGCCCCCGGACAAATCAATATCCGTGAACAATGCAACCCTTGCCTCGCTGCCGGGTAATGGGATTCTTACCACATTGTCAAAAGGAAGTTCGGAGAGCATGGCATTCCCATAGGCGCCTCCAGAAAATGCTATTCCCCTGGCAAACTCATGATTCATTCCTGTAAGTTCACCAAAAATCGCGGCTTCATCCGCCCGTTCACCATTGTAACTTGAACGACCGTTTACACTGTCTACTTCCTGCAAGGCCACATAATCTAAATCTTCCTCATTAATAACATCCGCAATCCCATCCAAAGTAGTCCCACCATAGGCGTTCTTGATATTATAGGCCATGACATTGATGCTAATGGACTTCTCATCCTGAGCCCACGGGTGTGACCAAAAAATCGTTCCAATAAAAAAGAAAATATAGTACATGAACCTGTTTTTGTTAAACATCACAACACTTTCGAATCCATTAGTTGATTGATAATAATTTTGAAAAAATCCTTTACCTGGCTAAAATCGGCAACGTTACAATACCTTCCGTATCAGTAACTATCTTAAGCAGGTATATTCCGGGAGCCGTATTACGGGATACATTGTAGCTTTCTTTACCAATCCCTGAAAATGACGCTACACATTTACCCTGTAACGTAAATAACCTGAGTGTATGTTTGCCATTGTAAATAATATCAACAGACGATTTTCTCCGGTTTATATTCCAGTGTGTTAACCCATTATTCTTCACAGGCTTTTTGTAACTACTGTTAGTTGGATCAATAACCTCAATCTCGGGTATATCCGGAAGAGTGTCCACAAAACCCGGAGCGCGGCCTACCTCCTTGATAATTGGCTCAAAATCAGTAAAGCTTGCTACAAGCCTGGGTGACTCCCAGGTCATTTGTGAAACAGTTCGCAATTTATCAAAAATGTTATCAGCAGTGGTATTCTCAGTCTCATAATCGGGATTATCACACCAGATATGCATCTTTGCACCGAGTAATCGGGGATGGTGAGCATCATCTAAATCTGTTCCCTGAAGATTATGCGGCTTTAA
>JAUVGS010000172.1 GCA_030593665.1 Chitinivibrionales bacterium
GTAAAGCCATATATTACTGGGGTGATATCGGTTTGGGTCTTGATGTCCCGCTGGTTAAAATCATTCATGCGACCAGCCACAGGGTTGTTGATGCCGCGATTATTTTTAATCCTGATTTTGTCGATAATACCTATGGCGTCAATAAGATCGGCTGGAATAAGCATTCTTTTAATGCTCTGGTAAAAAGCGACCATGTCGAATTTGCATTTCTTGACGGGGCAAAAGACAGTGTTTTCCATGTAAAACTTGACTACATTACCGAGACCACCCTCACCCAATCAGGATATGCATCATTGGGAGTTGAAGGCGGGGATGGTGATGTTAAAAAAGGGTCAGCATCAAATGTTTACTCATGGGGAACATCGCTCGATGATAATATTAATTACTACGAGTATGAGCTATTAGAAGATTCTCCTAAAACCGATTCTGCATTTGCTCAAAACCCGGATTATCCGTACTGGGAATTCTATGTGGTGTATCACATCTGTGTTAATACCCGTGCGTTTCTACCGAGCCAATTTGATGATGTGTACATGTCATTTGTTCACGCCTCGCCAAGTAAAAACGGACCTGATACGGTGCCGGTTACTCAAAAGATCCAAATCGGCCAGAATGATCCGTTTATTCATGTACAGACATTTACCGTCCCTGATATTCAATAGTAATTTTTATATTCACAAATGCATCGGGGAACTGTATAATAATGCATATGAGAAAATGAAATAAAAAAATCATGCAACCGTATAGGACTTGTAGATCAGGGGAAAAGTGACCCCAATTATTAATAAAAATCAAAGCACCTTTTATGCAGCATAAGGTGCTTTTTATATACACACTAACATGACCATACAACTCAATCAATATTTAAAAAATAAATGCCCCACTAGAAATCTATAAATCCACAATGATGGAGGCTGAGTAAAAGTTATGAAATTGAAGGCCTGCTTTTTTCAAAATTGCAAACTCCTATGTATAAGGATGTCATTAGTATTCTTGGCCTTTGGGATTTATTTAACAGGAATTCCATCTGCTGAAGAGGTGTGTGAATTTTACTTTAAAGGCTGTCCCGAGGATTATCACGGTGATACCATCGTTGTTCCCGACCATATCGTTGCTCTTTCACAGGATGTGTATGTATGTGAGCCATCAGAAGTTATAGAAAATGTCCTCGACAGCAGTGGCGGGCCTCCATCAATAGTGTTTATTATCGACCATTCCTACAGCATGCTTGGCACCGGAACCATTTATCCCGGAAGAGACCCCTACGGTGCACGGTTTCGTGTTGTTGAGGATATTATTGATACTATTTTCTCTGTCCATCCGAAGGCAGAAATCAGCATTGTGGTATTCAGGGAAAAGCTGTACTTTGATCATCGAAACTACAGCCACTTTATCGCTCTACCCGGCGCTGGAGACGGATCATATCTGCCCCTGCTTAAACTCAACGAGACACAGACCGGTGGCAAGACCGGTAAAGAAATTGTCCATGAAGTACTGCTGAATGATACGGTGATACTCAAGAATCCGGTATTGGGCAATATTGATGTTGAATGTGTTGACCTTGTCTATAAACCGCAATTTGGTACGGTAGGGAATACCAATATTAATGTTGCCTTTAATGCTGCTAAGGAAGCAATGAAATTATCCAGCTATCCGAAAGAGAGTCAATTCTTCATCTTTCTATCTGATGGTAAACCGTTTAAAGGAGAAAATGATCCGAATCCATATGACTTTGTTGACGGCACTGATTGCCCAACAACTTTTACCGTTTTCTTCACTTCGGATACTACAGCTCCTGACAGTCTGGTTCTGATGAACAGCAACATTCAAAACAATGGGTATTCAAAACTGAATCCCAAAAGTGAACTCTGGACTATCGAAGCCAATTATGATACTCTGATGTCGCTGCTTATGACAAACGTTATTTCCAGTATCGTACTTGAATACAAATCAAAGCCATTTGAAATTACTATCAACGGGCAGACATCAACAAGTTATAATAACCTATGGTTTCTCTATTCAAACAAGTTTGTTCTGCAGGATCAAATCTCCTATTTCAAATTCGACATTAATTATACAGTGACCAACTCGAATACCGGCATTACTCATGACACCTCAACCCATTCTGAGTTCTGGGTTAAAATTGATACGGTACCCTCTCTCCCCGATGATTTTGATGAATGGTGCTGGGATCGAAATATGGTCTTTTTCTATAACGGGGACACTATTTATTATGCAGATGAGACAATGGCTCAACTGGAAGTGCGGTTCTTCTGGTCTCCCGGTGATGCTGATTATAAATACACCAACGTTCCTTTTGTCATTACCCATACGGAAGGGAACTCAAAGGACTCAGAAAATTTTCCCGGTACCAACAATACCTCCTATTTTTCAACTACCTTCTCCCGAAATGTTGCGAATGCAAATGCAGGCGATGGGACCCTGCAGCATGCCGGTGTAGACAGTATTGTTGCCATCTTCCGCAATCCGGAAATACCACTGGATACTCTCAGGAAAGCAATACCGTTCAGAATAAGCGAATCGGTGGAGATGATTTACGGCACCTATTTTGATAGAAATGCCGACGGCTATGTTGACAGCATACCAGTAATGATTTTCGGCACCTATAACATTGCTGATATTAACGAGCTTGCCGGCGCAATCACCCTACCTGCAGAACGCGGTTTTACAATCAGCAATACCAGTATAATATCTGGCGGCATTGCCTTTACCGTAAATGAAAAAAATGTAAGCGATCCAAATGCACGCCCCAAAACTTACATTACCACAAATGATACACTGGTAATACAGCAAACCATCCTGTCAAACGGCGGGTGGGTAGTGGGAAAATCAGCAATAATAATTGACAGTATGGCACCGGTTATCAACCGCGCCCATCTGACAGATATTCAGAGTGATTCAATACATGATACCCTGCTCGTTATTTTCTCTGAAAATATCGGGAATATTACCCGGAACCAACCGTTTTTTTTAAGAAATCCGTTATCAGGAATTCAGTATTTTGCCTATCTGCACCCAATCGGTACCAGTAATAATGAAGCGGTATTCTGGGTAAATTATATCAAAGGGGTGAATGGTGAAGCCGTTGATGCAATGGAAAAAGGTGATTCTATCTGGATAAATGCGACCTTTGATCTAAATGTGTACGATGCTTTACTCAATGAACAGAAAAATCCGAACAATGTCAGAAGGCTCCTGGAAAATGAAATAATAATTAATCCTTTCGATATAATCATTAATGGAAATACAATAATCGGCCAAACAGTAAACGTTATCCCGGATTTAGTAGTAACTCTGCTGAATATTAACAAAACCGTAAAAGATACCATGGTAATAATGATAATCCCGGATAACATAAATAATATCACATTTGGCGACTCATTACACGCTGCGACTATTGGAATATACGATCCTGTCGGCAACGAAGTCTGGATTGTTCCACCTGAAAATATCGCATTTTATAATGGCGGCGGGGATAAGACCAAGATAGCTATCTTTTTTATCTGGGATGGAAGAAACACAAACGAACGCCTTGTCGGTTCAGGGCAATATCTTGCCCTGGTAGATATACGCCGATTCATCAAGGGTGAACAAGTAGATAAATCGCTGCAGAGAATATTTATCGGCGTTCGACGGGAATAGATTCTCTATTTCCCCCAGGATAAGGTACTCAAAGTGACCGGGCATTATCGGCAAAGTGAATAGCATACGAAAGTATAACTTGCGATTTCATCTTAAGGAATTAATATAAATTACTTAGTGTCTGTCCGAAAATTACCTTTTTAACGTCATTCCCGCATGCTTCTGGCGGGAATCCAGTGTTTTTGGACAAATAGAGGCATGGATTCCCGACAGAAACATTCGGGAATGACGTTTTCGGACAGACACTACCTAGTTCTGAGATTATTTATTCCTTACCGGGTCAAAGCACCGTTTTACCGTATACAAAAACATTTTTTAGTACCTTATGAAATCGGGCAAACAAAGCGCAATGTCACTTTTTTAGACTTATACCAATATTTTTTATACGCATAATAGCAGCCAACCAACTCTTAAAACACCCTCTTACTACACCTTAATAACAATTATACCAATGAGTTATATAATTATAGTGTTGTTTTTCAGTTTTGCAATAAAAAGGCAATGGAAATATAATTTATTTTTTTATTGCTTTTAGCCTGAAAATTTTATACATTTATACCATGGGGTTCTGTTTCAACGAAAAGATATTTCAATGAAATCATATACGAATTTACAATCACTTTTATCCAATACAAATTCTTTCACCGGAGGTAGCTATATGTCAATTCTACAAAACATCACCAAACTAATGTTTGTCGTAATAAACCTGCTTCTAATCTCATCCCTTGCCTATGGATATGATGTTTCCGGAACCGTATTTGAAGATGACAGTATTACCGTTATTTCGGAAGCGGAAATCTATGCGTATGAAAAAGGAACCGATGACGCTAATATTCCTCCTGTTTGTGTGGTACAAACCGTCGCTGATCAGAATGGTAAGTATACTGTTACGCTTGATGGGGCTGCACAGAAGTACTATATCATGGCCGAAAGCGTTGATATCAGCAAAGGATTCGGCAAAAGAATCAAAAAGTGGATTTCCGGAGCAACAACAACAGCACACGTCTATATGGAGGTAGCTCATGAGGGGTTTACAAACATTACCGGAACTATTACCAATACGAGCGGTGACCCGGTCCCTGACGCAAAAGTTGTTCTTCGCGCAAAAGTATCGACCGGCGGACCTGCCCGTTTTAATGTTGACTCAGCCGTAACCGGCGCTGATGGTAAATATGTTATCACCAATGCACAGGTTATGGTGCCGGAGACTGTTGGTGAAGTTGTTGCATCTTTTCATATATCTGCGGCCGGGTATGATGACGGTGTGGTTAACCCGCTTGATATGATTGTTGGTTCTGAAATGGTTATAGACTTTGTACTTACCGGTGGTGCAGACATTATCGTTGCCGGCAGTAAAAAAATAAATTACACACTCACACCGTATTATGGACCGAATGGTACGTCAATTATAATCAATGGCATATCAGCGCCGTCACAGGTCAGAATATTTACCGCCAACGGCTCAAAAATCGGGGATCACTTCATTACAGCCGAGAGAAACAGGATTCAGACCAAAAATTGCTTCAGCCGACAGGTTCTGATTGTTGAAGTGGTGTCAGGCGTGAAGAGAAGCATACATACGTTGTTTCTGAAATAGCAAAAGGGACCACTATGGAAAACTTAAAACAGCCGGCAGAAGAAATTGTTAACGGACATGAAAACCTGGCGAAAATTTTAAACCTGAACACGGAAGATTTTACAAATAGTGTAAACAAATTCCCCTTACTGGAGAAGGGAGGGGGAATAGAAAAATGGAAACAACTGGTTAAAGAGATGGTTACTACACCTGAAGAACTGTCAAAAAAAACAAATATAAATGT
>JAUVGS010000272.1 GCA_030593665.1 Chitinivibrionales bacterium
GAACCAAATATTATTAAAGAACAATTAGCTGAAGCTCAAAAGAAAGTCCGAAAAGTACCTCAAGAGGTTGGGAAAATGATTAAAATACAAAATTTAACGATAAAATTGGTGGAAGTTATTCAATCTTATGGATAATCCAACGGTTTATTGTGGTCATAGGAAACCACCTTCTGGTAAATGAGAACTACGCGGGATTTTATTACGGTTTTATGCTAATTTCAGGTGGGAACCTATATAAGGATATTAAAATTACTCATACCCAGACAATATGATATAATACAAAAATTGTTACAATGTTCCTAAAATATTGAATAAACAAGTTTGGTATGAGCGGATTTTGAAACAACTGTATGAAATATTGGAATTAAGCGTCAGTTCAGCATAAAACAGAAATTGGCTAATACAGTTGAGAAAACAAGCTTAAAGCGTAATGTTATAGAAAGTTTGTTTTCTAATACATCATTCTGAGAAATGTTCCATAAATTATAATAATTTAATACTTTTCGGACAAATACTTAGTATATTTTTAGTAATGGGGACGGCAGATTGTCTGTTGGTAATAGTTACCATTGAGAAGTAGCGAATGTGGAGGAAAAGCAATATCAAAGGAGGAAGCAACAGTGCTTAAAAGAAATTTATTTTTTACCGTTGTACTTGTATCAGCCGTATCTCTTTTTTCCGCCCAGAAGCATGTTCTCATTGAGCAGATTACCAATACCGGTTGAGGAACCTGACCGCGTGCGGATGTAGAGTTGTATGCTTTACAAGATAAAATGGGTGACAGCGTTATTGTCGTATCGTATCACCTGGATTACAATAATGACCCAATGCAGGCCGGAAATCTTGCTGTTGAGCTTGATGCATTTAGAGCAAGCAAAGGCTGGGGGACGGAAATGACTTCTGTTATCACGGAACGGAAAAAATATTTTCCTGTGCCAATGCGAACCGGTGCTGATGATGTCGGTCCGTATAATCAACTGAAGGCAACAGGTAATGCGACGGAAGATGCACTCGCAGAGATTGCGTTGACACACACCTGGAACAGCATCGCAAAAAATGTTGTAGGAGAGATAACGGTTACCTTTTCTTCGCAGCCACAGGGAGCTGATGTGCGAGTAGGTCTTTTTATAACTGAGGATAGTATTATTGCATCTCAGAGCAATTCGCTCAATTGGACGCAATTCTACCCTTCACTTTATGGAAAAGGGAATCCAATTTTGGATTTTCGTCACGACAATGTACTACGCGCTGAAATTCTCGGGAACTCATACTGGGGAAAAACACTGACCTCAGGTTCCGTTTCCGTCGGCACCGAATATACGGTGTCATTTGATTATACGGTTCCGGCAACGTATGGAACGATGGCGCCGAATCTGAGCAAACTCTCTCTCGTCGCATTTACATGCGCGAATAACGGCGAGGTGTACAACGCAGTGAAACGTAAGCTGGTTGATGACGCGACTGCGATGAACATTTCTGCGGAGCATGCCCCAAAGTTTCATACCGATGCGAGCATACGCGCTGTCGGGAATGGCGAATTTTTACTGGATATTTATGGGGATGCCGTGTATACAGTAAAAATGTATGATACCCGTGGAAGAGTCGCTGCTCAAAAAACGCGGAGGTTTAATACCGGCAGGCATACCGTGTGTTTGACGAATAATCATAAGGCTGCGGGACTGTTTATAGTGGCTCTTGAAAGAACCGGTCAGGTTATCTGTAAAGAAAGAATCCTGACAGGTAAATAGCCCGTATCCGGTTTTAAAATTTGAAATGAATTATGTTGTTGCGGAAGGCGTTGTTATTTTTCCTTAATACCCCTCCCCTCTTATTGGAAAATGATACGCCTTTCGCAATATTTTTTATTTATAGAGTGATTCGTGTATAAGTGAGTGGAATATCGCTAAAAATGAGGTGTTGATATTACATATGGTATATACGGAGGATAACTATGAAAAAAATGACGGTTGGTATGCTGTGTGTGTGTTTCTTTCTGGCAGGGAATGTTCAGTCAGAGGTATGTAAACTTTTTTATAACGGCCCGCTGGATAGTATTAATACTAAAACAATCACTGTGCCGTCTGAGATCGTTGCCATGTCGGAATATATTCATGTCGGTACACCGACTGAAATTATTAACAGTATCGTGGATACCGGAGCGTCACCATCTATAATTTTTGTTATCGATCATTCGGCAAGTATGTCCTATCATCACGTGGCCGAACTTGAAACCGGTGCCGCTCCATGGGGTGATCCCACTGACCGGTGGGGGACGCGGTTCGCTGTCACTGAAAGTGTTCTGGACACACTGATGCGGGTTAATCCGAATACCGAAGTCGGTATCGTGGTATACCGGAGAAACCTCTACTTTGACCCGAACGATGATCCCCTTTTTCAGAAATGTCCATCGGAATTATACGGTGGATATATTCCGCTTCTTCGTCTTGACTCGGTGTATGCCGATTATCAGAATAAAACCGGTTATGCCCTTTTGAAACAATATCTTGATTCCGACACGGTTGTATATGATAAAAACAACCCTGGTGAGTATTCCAGTCTTTATGAACAGCCGGATAATTATTCCTATGTAAATTTAAAATATAAGCCGACAAATATCGCGACAAACGGCTGGGGTACCAATATAACAGCCGGATTCAGCGCGGCAAAACATGCCCTGCAATCGGCATCCTATCCCAGAGAGAACCACTATATAATTTTTCTTTCCGACGGCAGGGCAACTGAACCGCAGGGCGATTCGTTGAAAATGGTTGAATATATTGCAGGAAAAGATGTGGCGACAACGTTCACTATCTTTTTTAAATTAGAGGTAAATGGTACTACAATGGCGGGAGCGCCTGACGGCATTAAAAAAATGACCGGCAATATAAAAACAAATGGCTATTCGTCAAGTAATCCACTCAGTGATCTGTGGGAAATATCTACAAATTATGATAAATTGATGAAAACACTTATGACGAATGTATTTACGGTGATTAACCAGACCGTGGTAAGTAAACCGGATTCTATTGTGGTGAACGGCAGTAGTCCGGTTGGGCCATACGATGGTCAGGGATATCTCTTTGGCAATTTATTTCCAATGACAGGCATAACGAATGATTTTTCGTACAAAATAAGTTATAAGATCGCAAAGGACTCAATTACTCCATCGGGGGACACTATTCCTGTTGTAACTGATACGGCTATTACCATAGACTATACGATAAAATTGGACAACAATGCAGCGCTTCCGGACAGTTTTTCCATGCTCTGTTGGGACAGGATCCTGGAGTTTTATTATAATAATCAGAAAATATCAGCGGTAAATGAGTCAATGGACGAGCTTGAAATCAGATTTACCGCTCTTGAGGTTGATACATTTTATGCCTATAGTGATGTGACAATATGTCTTAGTTCAACGGAGTCGCCGGATCCTGACGCCGAAAAAATAAAGCTCTCCGACGCAGGAACATATCTGACAAAGAAATTCAAAAGATCCGTATCCGGCATTACCAAAGGAGACAATACTCTGCAGCATGAAGATGTTGATTCTCTTGTGGCTATTTTTAGAAATCCAAAACTTCCGCTTGATACGATAAGAGTGACAATACCGTTTTTAAAAAGCACTGTTACTGCTGAGTATGCCGAATATTTTGATAACAGCGCTGATGGCCATATTGACAGTATTTTTATAAAACTCACCGGTGATTCTCTTGGTTCTATGTCCGGCGCATCGGAATTCCTCGCACTTCTCAACTTACCGGCATTTCGTAATTTTACCGTTACGAAGAAACATTTTACCGATGACGGGTTTACCATCTCCGTTACCGAAGGTATGGCTGATTGTAACACTGCGGTTACGAGTAATGATTATATCGGCGTGTCCGAAGGCATGCTTCCCAATGGTATATCAATTATGTCAAAGAACCTGGCTATTTTTGACTACGCCGCACCTGTTGTGATGTCAGCTTCTCTACTGGATTATCAGGACGGCGCTTTTGCCGATACTCTGCTCGTCGGTTTTTCAGAGAGTGTTAAGGATGTTTCTGCTGACCGTCCTTTCTATTTTCTCAACACGTCAAATAATTTGGAAT
>JAUVGS010000540.1 GCA_030593665.1 Chitinivibrionales bacterium
ATGCCTTGAAATGTGACCGGACACTCTTTGTCGGCGCTGATGAAACAGAAATATCCTGGCTGAAATTCGATCAATTTCTTGACAGGGGCGAGTTGCATACCTACACACGGGGGACGGTACCGCAATCATCACTTGGTGTGGACTGGATTGATTTTGAGAATTACTCTAATATTTGTGCCTGATACAGAACATATTTTAAATAAAAAATTAACATTAGACTTATACAATGGTTTTATTTTAAAAGAGTAATCTGTACAGCGTTGTCACGTACATGAGGATTTCTATGAAAAATTCAAGCAAAAAGCCGAAGAATATTGAATTTAAAGGTCTTGCGATAAGTTCGGGCAAGGTTGTTTCTCAAGTGTGTGTGTATTCCGCGCGCAGGCATAATGCAGTGGCTATTCGTACCGTTACCACTGAGAAAGAGATTCGGAAGGAGATCGAACGATATGATGAAATCCGTGAAGCTTGCTCTTTTGAACTGGATTCCATAGCTGACAATGTGGCAAAAAAGGTCGGAATAACAGAATCAGAGATATTTGTTGCACAAAAGCATATCATGAATGATCCTGTGATTATTGATGAAATAAAAATGATAATAAAGCAGGAGAAAAAAAATGTCGAAGTAGCTATTTCCGATGTTTTTACAAAATACGAGGAGAAGTTTGCCAACCTGGATGATGAGTATTTCAGTGAACGTTCAACCGATATCGGAGAAATTCGCCGTCGTTTGCTTGACCGGCTCTCCAACACCCGGCCGGGATTTAAGTGTGAAGGGCAAGGGCATTGCAGCCGGGGTAAAGAACGAATCATAGTTGCCGAAGAACTCACTGCTGATATGACGGTACATATGAACCTGAACCATGTCCGAGGTATTATTACGGAGCATGGCGGTTACTCTTCACATGCAGCTATTATTGCCCGTTCCGTGGGTGTCCCTGCGGTAAGCGGCGTTAAAGGAATTTATCAGCATGTTAGCTGTGGAGAACAGGTCCTGCTGGATGGTGATACCGGTACGGTTATTCTTAATCCGGACGAAAAAAAGATCCGGAAACTGATTCCGGTTGATTATGATACTCCGGATAAGGTATGCCTGCTTTCCTCCCCGCAAGGCATGAGTGCTTTTGCAAATGCAAGTTTGATCGCTGATGTTGAACAGGCCATTGCTGTTCGCGCTGATGGTATCGGCCTCTTCCGTACTGAAATTTCATTTATCCGCGCGGAGCGCCTTCTATCAGAGGATGAACAGCATTCGTTGTATGCGGAAGTCGTGCGCCTGGTTGAAGGCCGACCGGTAACTTTTCGATTGCTGGATATCGGTGGTGACAAGGAGTTGCCGTTTCTGAAGATTGCAAAGGAGAGTAATCCTTTTCTTGGTTTGCGTGGTGCGCGGTTCCTTCTGGAAAGTACCGAAGTTTTTTCCAGCCAGGTAAAAGCACTGGTACGGTTGAGTAAACAGGGCAAAGTACGCATTCTCTTTCCTATGATTATCGATACCATTCAGTTGGATAAATTGCTGCAGGCAGCACGCGAAGTAATAGCAACTGTTGAAGTTATTCCTGAAAATATCAAGTTCGGTGCAATGTTTGAAGTGCCGAGTGCCTGTCTTCAGGCTGAGAGCATTATGAAAAAAGTTGACTTCACCAGTATCGGTTCGAACGACCTGATTCAGTACCTTTTTGCAGTAGACCGCACCAATGAATCGGTGTCTGAGGATTATAACCCCGAACATCCGGCATTATGGGAAGTACTTACGAATCTTAGTGCTACGGCTGAAAAAACCGGTAAACCATTGTCTATCTGCGGAGAGATGGCTGGACGCGAGGGAATGCCGACCAGACTGCTGGATATAGGAATTACTGCACTAAGTGTCAGTCCCCGCCTGATCCCACGG
>JAUVGS010000253.1 GCA_030593665.1 Chitinivibrionales bacterium
TGAGGCAACCTGTTTTTCAAAGGATACGTTAACAGTTAATTATACGAATAAGGATGGAGATTCTGTTTCATTAAGTATGGAGCATATTGAGTATCAAAAAGCTATGCTTACCTATAGTGGCGAGGTGGGATCGGATGAGTGGAAACAGATAGTTGACAAAGTAAAGGATGAATTCATGCGGCTCCAGGAGCTGATTATAAAGGAATTCATCGATAGTCTTAATGGAAAAGATGGTAAAAAGACTGAAAACGTAGAAGAAGAATATCAAGAAATTGAAGGTCTGCCTGCATACTGGAATGCTGAAAATACCTCTCAGAGGATTGTTGATTTTGCCGTATCATTTTATGGCGTCGCTGAAAGCAACGGTAAAGAATATTATGAAATGATGCGTAATGCAATTGAGGAAGGTTTTAATCAGGCAATGGGGATGCTTGGTGAATTACCCGATGCGGTTAATGATCTTTCACATCGAACTTTTGAACTTGCACTGGAGAAATTGGAAGCCTGGGCAGTAGAACAGGGAATTGAAATAGGTGAAGGAGTAGTGGAAGGTTAGGAAATAGATACTTACGAATTACTAATACAGTTTGAGAATCCCGAGATAGTTTTTATTTCGGGATTTTTTCTTTGAAACCAAGTTCTATCTGTAATTTTAACCGGGCAGTGCCATCCTGAATAATTTCGATCAGTTCCTGCAATTCTTTTAATTGCTCCACGAGTGAACTGACATAGTCATTCTGAATAAATTTGTTGTCCTTAATTTTTATTACTACATCAGTGAGGGTGTTTAGGACAGGATCAAGCTTATCGATAAATTTTATTATTGTTTCTAACTGCTCTTCAAGTGTTTCTATTTTTTCCGGAACCGTTGTTGAAATCTCCTGAGATATTTTTTGTGCAGCTCCGGTTATCTCATTCAGATCATCAATTTTAACCGTTAATTCTGCATCAAGAAAAGTCGCGGCATTATACAATTTATTACTGAAGGAATCTATTTCAGCGATAACATTAGAGAAGGTCGATACAAAGGATGGTTTTTCTTCGGATCCGGATAATAGCAGGCTTGCGTTTTTTTTAAAAGAGGTAATTAAGTTTTTTAATTTCCATGTAGAACCGAGAGCATCTGAAACCCCCCGGTGAAAAGTACCGGTTAACGTATCGTTTTTATCAACGGGTGCATTCTTTTGATCACCATTTTTAATTATTATAACACGCTCTCCAAGAATACCTTTATCAGAGCTGTATATTTCGTAATTTTCACGGATTGTAAGGGATTCATAGGCTTTTATTGTAACCAGGACATGATTCTTATCTGTTGTTATGTTTTTTATGGTCGCAACGGTCACGCCTTTAATTTTTACCGGGTCATCTATGCGCAAGTTGCTGATCTTGCTGAAGGTGATTAAACGTCTCTCTTTAGGGAATGCAAGGACCCGGATTGTGTATCCCAGCAATCCCAGTATTGAAACCGAGATGAGAATGAGAATAATATAGCCAAAGCTCCTATCGTTCATACTGAGAAGATAGGTAATAGTTGGTAAATAATCAAGATAGAATGATTTTAGTAAAAAACTATCAAGATATTTCCCAATTCGACCGATACATATATATAGAAAGATAAATATCGAAATTAAAAAAAGGGGTTTTTATGGGAATTTCAATGAATGGGCCATCAGGGATAGATACCGGGTGGATAATTGATTCCCTCGTTGAATTAGAATATCAAAAGGTTCTTCAAGTCCAAGTAAAGAAAGACGCATTTCAGGCAAAAATTGATGCATACTCTAAATTTATGACCTTTGTAAAAGCTATCGGAAGTGTTGCGAGTAAAATGCAGAATGAAGAGGATTTTAACCTTTTTACTACTAATTCTTCAAATGAAGATATTGTCTCTTTTACTGCAGGTACCGGTGGTGTCGCAGGTACTTACGATATACGGGTATTTCAAACAGCCCAGCGCGAGAAAGTAATAAGTGCGGATAAGTTAATTACCTCCCAGACAGAAAAATTATCTGATTTAGGGATCACTCCCGGAAAATTCAGCATTAATGGTATTGAAATTGAAATCGGTGTAAATGATACCATACAGGAACTCAGAAATAAAATTAATTCGGCAACTGACGCTACTGGTAAAAAAACTGGGGTCACAGCAACGGTGTTGAAATTAGCCGAAGATAACTTCAGACTTGTAGTAACTGCTGAAGATACCGGAAGTAGCGGGGCAGAATATGCCGATCTTGACGGCGGTACTTTTCTTCAGGACCTTGGTATCATTTTAGATGCAGCCGGCGATAAGGGAATTGCAACCCAGAAACTGCAGTCCGTTGATGATCTCAACAGTGTATTTGGAGGACTTGCGGTTGGAGAACAAATTGCTTACAGTGGGGTTGACCGGGATGGCAATGTCGTGAGCAACAGTTATGTCGTGTCTGCTGCGAGCACCATCGATGATCTTCTTGCTCAGATAGAAAAGACTTTCCATGGTATGGTCGATGTTACTCTCAATGGTGATGGTACTATCTCAATAGATGAAAAGAACGGTGGCCAGTCCAGTCTGGCAATAACGACGTTTGATATGGGTGGCACTGATTATGCTTTTAATATTAATGATGTCGGCTATGCCGGACAGAACATGCTTACTGTTGGTAAAGATGCATACTTCAGTGTCGATAGTTTAAATATGTCATCGGATAAGAACAGTGCCGATGGTTTTATTTCAGGGGTAACGTTAGATTTTCATAAAGCCTCATATGATGAAGTAGTTACCGTTAAAATGGACAGGGATTATGACGGCATTGCCGGAAAAGTGGAGGAATTACTAAATGCGTATAACGCATTAGTCCGGTTCGTTAAAAGTAGTTCGGTGTATGGTGATGAGGAAGAGGAAGAAACAAAAGGCGCCTTGGCAGGTGACATGACTGCCCGGGCTATACTCAGCCAGGTACGTTCGGTGTTTCAAATAAATTTTGATATTGATGATAACAGTACGTATGATACCCTTTCCATGATTGGGATAAAAACCGATATCAATTCCGGCGAGTTTAAGCTTGACAAGGAGGATTTTAAGGAAGTTCTGCAGGAACAGTTTGATGAAGTGGTTAACCTGTTCATCACGCGAGGCTATTCGGATAATCCAAATGTTGTATTAGGGACCTATTCCGATGACACTGCCGATGGTGTATATAGCCTGACCGAGGTCGGTGACCAATATAATATACAGCGTACCCTGCCGCCTCCCGCCGGTGCTGTTTTTACTTCAGCTTCAAGAATAGGTGATATTATCTCCTTTAAAGAGGGGCCGGCAAACGGGTTAAGCCTCACCGCGCCGTTAGGGAGTGGTAATGCGACTTTCACTTTTTCAAAAGGACTCTCCGGCCATCTTGATACACTGATAAAGAAGTTGACGGATGCGCGTGAAGGTACCATTGCCATGCGTCAGGAATCATGGAAGAAATCACAGGAACGTTGTGATGATAGAATTAGTACACTTGAAATCCGCACAGAATCATATCGTATGCGTCTAGTTAAAGAATTTTCTCATATGGAACAGGTCCTGAATCAGTTGCAGGGACAAAGTAACAATATGATGAGTATGCTGGGATACTATACGCAATAAATGAAAGGGGAAGAATATGAAAAATGCATATTCAACCTATAAAACAGCAAATGTCGATACGGCAGATCAGGGTAAATTAATCCTCATAGCTTATGATGTAGCAATCAAGCATTGCCGGATGGCTCTGGAAAAATTCACCGATACAAAAATGATAGAGGAACGGACAAAACATCTCTATAAGGTACAGGACGCCATCAGTGAGCTGATGGGGTCTCTGCGTCTTGATGTCGGGGAGATAGCCCAGAATCTTTATCGACTGTATGATTATATGCTGCGTCGTCTGGTACATGCGAATGCAAAAAGTGAATCTGAGTGTATAAAAGAGGTCTTAGGCTATCTCCTGGATTTACGTGGAGCCTGGAGTGATGCAATCCAGGCTATGCGGCAGCAGAATACTGCGGCTGATGGTGACGGGCAGCCACAGAGTATAACGGTAACCGGGTAATAGACGATTTGGATTATGACATGAAATTGAATAAAATAGAAATTGTTCTTAAAAGTATTCGGGAAAAAGATAAGCGTGTCAGGCTGATGACTGAAACACTGGATGTTGATGCCAAGCTGGAGACCTACCGGAAGGTTTTAGAACAGCGTGTCGGGCTGCTTTTTGAGATAGAAGATGA
>JAUVGS010000154.1 GCA_030593665.1 Chitinivibrionales bacterium
TGAGGCAAATGAGGTTGAATGTATTTATGTCAATAAGGATAACACTCTATGGGTGACAACCGATGATGGAGGAGTAACTCTCTGCGATCCCAGAAATAACGAATGGGAGACATACAATAAAAAAAATTCCGGTATACCGAGTGATAAGGTGGAGTGTGTTGCTGTTGATTCGAAAGATAATGTATGGTTTGGAACTATGAAAAAACAGGAATCAAAGGGTGCGGCAAAATATGATGGAACCAATTGGAAAGTATACACGAGTAATAATTCCGGTTTGTCGTATAATGATGTGGAGGCTATAGATTTTGACAGGGATGATAATGTCTGGTTTGCGACGTATGGCGGAGGCGTCTCTTTCCTTGATGTAAAAACAGATACATGGAAAACTTTTAAAAAGTCAAATTCACCTTTGCCGCATGATGATGTTTTTGACGTATTTGTTGACAGCGATAACAGTATCTGGTTTGGAACCCAGGGCGGTGTGGCGCATTACTATCCGGATGGTACCGCTCTTGTATCGCAGGTCAATGCGCCTGCTGCACTTTTTACCTGGAGAATAGGTGTGGACGGTACTATTGCACTTGATTATACCGGTGAGACGCAGGCACAGGCAGGATTGTATGATCTGGGCGGCCGCTTCATAACGTGCGTAGAATTCTTAAGGGCCGGTGTTAAGAAAATTAGCATTGGAAGGTATGGAAAAGGGATGTATCTGCTCAGACTTAAGGGCGTAAATTGGAATGAGACTCGAAAAATTTTGTTTGATTAGCATATACTGAAGGAACATGGAATGAATACTAAACTGCCGAAATTATTACTGATACCAATCGTTTGCATATCTGTCTTTGTCGAAACAATTTGTGCGGATATAGTTTTTCCGGGGGCTACATGGGAAACTGCAACTCCCCAGTCACAGGATGTGGATGAGGCTCTGCTTGAAGAGGCAATGACCTATCTGAAAGATGTTGTCTGTAATAATCAGGGAACCAGTCAGAGTGTCGTTATCTGTAACGGTTATATGATCTGGAAGGGAAACAGTATTGACAGTAAACATGAGATCTGGTCCTGCACCAAGTCCTTCAGCAGTACCTGCCTTGGCCTGTTAATTGACGATGGCAAGTGTTCCCTTGATACCAGGATAAAAACGGTCGTGCCGCAATCAAGCGCCAACTATCAGAAATTTCAGACACATTGCCCGGATTTAACCTTTCGGCATATTACAACCCTGACCTCCGGATACAATGCAACAGATAACAATGCGCCCTTTGAACCGAAAGAGAGGAAATTTGAGCACGGAAAATTTGTAAACTACAATGACCACTCAATGAACCTGTTCTCATATCTTAACAGTCATGTTGCCGGTGAATCGCAGCAGGCTCTTTTTAAAAGACGAATTGCAGATCCAATCGGTATGAAAAACTGGAGTTGGGGAACATTCGGCAAGGTTGATGGTATTACCGTCAACGGCGGCTCCGGAACGCTGGGCAAAGCGGTGCAGATCACTGCAAGAGAGATTGCCCGTTTCGGATGGCTTCTTGCTAATTTCGGTAAATGGGACGGGACGCAATTGCTTGGTGAGGCATGGGTAAAAGGGGCTCTTGTTTCCCATACCGACACCGTGGCACAGTCTCCCTATGGAAAGAGTCGCCTCGACAGCAGTCTCGTCGGAGCGTATGGATATAATTTCTGGACAAATGGCATGCGGTACGGCGGTGAACTCAGGTGGCCGGACGCGACCCATTACACCGCCGCACTTCAAGGGTACAATAATAACTATTGTTTCGTTATTCCCGAATGGAATATGGTTGTTGTGCGGCTTGGAACTGACGGGAAGAAAGATCATAATCTCTGGAAAGGCTTTTTTACGAGATTAAAAAAAGCGGTTGGTACGACCGCTATTGCTTTGCCTGACTATGCCAAAAAAGGGAGTTGTTACCCGAAGAATGGTATCTCGGCGCAGGTACTCTATAATGCGGGTTTTAGCAACAGCGTTAGAATGTTTGATCTTCGGGGCCGTTTTATCAGTATATTGAATACAGGCAGTGATCTGAATGCCGGTGTTTTTATTATACGCAGTGGTATTCACACGGGAAACGGTAAGTTTGTACATACAATAATGAAAACTACAATGCGGAGGTAGCTATGGCTCTATCAAATAGTAAACATACCATTGGACTTATGGTAAAACGGGTGCAATTCGTCGTCGTGCTATTCTGCGGTATATTTCAAACACACGCAGAACATGCATTTACCCATCCCGGCATATTCAACTCGCAGGCTGAGCTCGACAATATCCGAGCCATTGTTCTGGACAATAAAACTGATCCGATAGACAAGGGGTGGGATAAACTGCTTCAATCCAGTTTGTCGAAAACATCCTATACTGCGTCCCCTTATGTGGATATCAAGCTGGCAAGTAATACACCAGAGAAGACCGCATTGCGCAATGACGGTCGTGCCATATATTCTCACGCACTTCAGTGGGCGGTAACAGGCGATAAAAAATACGCCGACAAATCAATAGAGATAATGAATGCCTGGGCAAATAAGCTTACTAAGTTTTCAGCGGGAAGCGGTGCTTCGTATATAGCCCTGGTCTCTTCCTGGAATATCCATATATGGATGGCCGGAGCCGAGATTATCAGATACTACGAGCGGGACGGTGTTACTGCCGGTTGGTCACAGAGTGATATAGCCCAGTTTGAGAAGATGTGTCAGGTTTTTAAAACAGCCATTACAGGATGGTCAGGTACTCCGAAGAGTCAGGTGTCACCAAATTATAGCGGCAATAATTGCGCTCTTTCCATAGCTTTGTCTCGAATGTCTCTGGGAATATTTTTGGATGATGAATCGTTGTACAATGATGGCAAGGATCACCTTTTAAAGGAAAAAATGTGGAGCTGGTTGTCGGGAACACTTATTGAATATTCCATTGGTGATGACGGTGAGGTGTATGAAATAAACAGGGATTGCGGCCATGCAGGGTACAATGCAGACGCTTTTATTCTTGATGCGGAACTTTTGTGGCATCAGGGGGTAGATCTGTATGATATGATGTTTGAAGGTGAATCGGTTCCCAGAATTTTCAAAGGAACCGAATATTTTGCCAAGGCAACGGTTGATCCCCCGGTAAAGACATCCTTCATTGGAAATGAGACCTGTAAGGGGCCAAGCGGATCACAGGAAGTGGCGTATAACCACTACAAAAACCGTTTAGAAGGTAAATACCCTATTGTCCACATGGATGATGGTGCAGACTATGTTCGACCGACCGGTGATGGTGTTGGCGGCGGTAAATTTTTACCCTGGACAACGCTTACCCATGCGGATCTTTCAAAGGATATGCAGTCAAAAGTGGTTTTAAATTCTGCAAAACTAAAAAGCTCTGTTTTTACCGCTAAGATTAACGGTTCTGGAGCATTGATACTGAGTTATAATGGTGCGGATAAAGGTGCTCAGGTAAAAATATTCAATCTTTCCGGAAAACTTGTAAAGAGTCTCTTTATTTCAAAAAGGGTAAAATTAATCTCTTTAAAAGGGTTGAACAGTGGCCTTTATTTTGTAGAATTTGAATTAAACGGTGTTTGTGAGGCTAAAAAAATATTATTGAACAAATAATCCTGTAAAAAAAATAAGCAAAAATATTGCTAAAACCTCAAATAGTGTAAAGTTTGGTAAGGTTGAGACGTACCAGGTATATTGAGAAGTAATTGAGAGTATATTTAAGTAAGCAGTTGGTGATAATTTGGGTATATTACACATACATGCATAGCGTATATATGGATATAGTACATGATGGGTATATCGACGGTATAACATCCCTAACGCAGATAAACTGCAAGTAAGTACCTTCACGAAATTATTTTCTACCATGAAGGGCAACCTGTGCCACATTGTGCCCCTTGAGGGTAATTAGAGATTCTTGGAAATTTACACAGTGCCCTTCAGGGTATTTCTTAGTATCTCTTATGCCCTTCAGGGTAAAAAAAACGAAAAAAATTTCTAAGGTACTAAAATAAATAGAAAACGGTAGTGGTAATTCAACAGAAATTCTGTATAATAAGGAACAACATGGTTCTTATCTACTCATATATCGATTACAGAAAATTCCTGAGTGATTTTCTCAAAGAGAAGAAGATTGAGAATAAGAAATACTCTCATCGTTCTATTTTACAGAGAATGGGGATCTCATCAACAGGCTATCTCGCGAATGTTATTGCCGGGAAAAGCAGCCTGAGTATTAAAAACGCAACAGTTCTGGGCAGGATTCTAAATTTGAGCAAAGCGGAAATTACCTATTTCAAGAAACTGATCTATTTCACCAAGGCTAAAGCAATAGAAGAAAAAAACGATTACTTCGAACAGATAATGGTATACCGGAAAAGAAAGATGAAATTTCTGGAAAATGATCAGTTGTCACTGTTTAAAGAGTGGTATACGGCTATTATTCGGGAGATTTTGCATACCTGTGAGTTTAAAGATGATTATTATGCATTAGCACACCTGGTGAAACCTCATATTACTGTTAAAGATGCCAAAAATGCCATAGCGTCACTGGAAGAAATGAAGCTGATTCAAAGGAATGAAGGCGGTGTATATAAGCCTGTTGATAACGCGATTACTACCGGGGATGAAATTCAATCCTTTCACGTGTCAAATTTTCAGGTTAAAATGCTTAATCTTGCACAATTTGCTCTGCAAAATATAGCATCTGAAGAGAGAGATATGTCAGGATTAACTCTTTCTATTTCGAGAGAAAAGTTTTATCTTATCAAGGAAGAGTTGCAGGAATTTCGCAAGAAGATACTGCAGATCGCTGCGGAAGAATCGGAACCGGAACAGGTGTTTCGATGTAATTTCAATTTATTTCCGGTTTCCAACAGATCGGAGAAAAAGAAATTATGACAATAGTGATAAAGAATACTTTGCTTATGCTCTGCATCCTGGTTTGTATGGGACACTGGGGATGCTCTGATAGTGGCGTCGCCGGTGGTACCGAAGATGGGAATCCTACCGTCATAGCGGGTAGTATTCTGGATTCTGATGGTGCTGTGGAGGCCGGGGTGCGTGTATCTCTTATACCGGCGGGATATGATCCATTCAGAGATCCTCCGCTTCCTGATTCTCTGGTCGATACAACAGATATAGCAGGCCACTACCAGTTTACTCTCCGGAGAAGTGACGGAGAAAACAATGCCTTTAATATTCTGGCCTGTCGTTCGGCAAGCGGGAAACGAATGCTGCGCAGAGGGATTGTCATTAATGGCGATACCATTGACAATCTGGTTGACACGATAAGAAAGCCGGGTGTTATAAAAGTAGTATTACATGAAACGGTAGATATACTTAATGGCTATGTCTATATGGCCGGTACTGATATTTACAAAAAAGTAACCTCTGCGATAGTTTATCTCGATTCGGTTCCGGCCGGCATTGTACCGGAGATTAAATATGTGAATGCCGGCGTTACCAAGATTCTTGCCGACAGTATGAATGTTGTGTCAAATGATACGGCTATACAGGCATCGGTGCTATTGATTTCAAAGTTTAAAGATAATGAAATTGATACGGTTAGTCTCTTTGTTGCTGAAAAATTGAGAAGATATGGACTATCCGTCAAAATCGTTACCGACAGCATTGTATCATTCGCTGATACTACCGGTATCTCTGCGATACTTTTTTCGCCAACGGCGGAACTGAGCCGGCTGGGAAATATTTTTAGAGAAATACCATTGCCGCTTCTCAATATGGAGTTTGTTCTGCTTAAAC
>JAUVGS010000557.1 GCA_030593665.1 Chitinivibrionales bacterium
GGGATCGTTAAAATCCTTGTTCGCATAATCAAGGTATGCTTTACCGAAACTGTGTCCAAATCCCAGTGTGTCAGTATACATTGTATAATCATTATCATCACTATTGTTATACGAATTTCCTATCATAATCAACCCCGCATGTCCCATGCCGTAGAGCAGTCCGAGATTGTCATCCCAGAGGAAATTGGATATCTGACATGCCACTCCCTCAAAGAAAAGTACTTTGGACTGACCGCCGTCATCCTGCATATCACAGAAGGAGCGGTTGTACCAGTTGGCGCACCTGAATCCGTTCGCGCCGCGTTTAGTGATATCGAAAAGATCGTTCGGCGTTACTGCGCTGGTATCATCCTGCAGCCATAACGCGGGTACAGCCGGCGGGTGCCATCCGGGTTGTAAGGGGTGCGCCTTAATGCAGAGGAAACAGGTTGCCGGCATATATACATATACCCTGTATAAAAATGTATAATGTTCTTATATGGATTGTTTTTTATATCGCAGCAGGGGCACAAAATTTTGTGCCCTTACGATTAATTACACCACAAAAATCATACACACAAAAACTATACACACCCCGAAAACATCTCTTCCGGTTTGTCAGAAATCAAGTTTTCGTGATTACAACCCCCCCTTACCTTACCACCACTTTCCTGCTGAAAAAATGACCATTCGCAGCACAATACCGCACAAAATAAATCCCCGGAGCATAATGAGCCCTGTTCCATGACATACTGTGCGTTCCCGCAGATAAAACCCCGTTTACCAGGGTCTCTATCCTGCGGCCGCACAGGTTGTAAACCGAACAGGTGATACGACCGCTGTGATTGACGCGCAGTAAAATCGCGTGAGGATTGATATGTATCCGTGAATTCTTTGATTGCTTTTGAACTACATCTTCTTCAATTTCTACCGGACAATGTTTCCAGAAAAAATCATCATAATCTGTAACTCCCCATGCGGCTTTCTGCTCCTCTGTGAACACGAGACTGTCGTTGAAACATAAACGTACATCATCAAGCCCATAGGGGATTAGAGAATTTGGAACATGCTTCAGTCTATTATAATCAAGATTAATACTATGAAATGAAATCATATCCCCAATGTCTTCAGGAATGTATGATATCAGGTTATTTTCAGCACGGGGTTTATTTAACGATTCAAGATCACAGAATTCATCTGGTATACGCGTGATTTTGTTGTTTTGAAATTGAAAGGAATACAATTTTTTAAGCTTTCCGATTTCCGGAGGGATCGCGGTTATTTCATTATAAGAAATATTTAGGCGTTGCAAGGATTCCAGATTACCAATTTCCGGTGGGAGAGAGGTTAATTTGTTGTTATATAAATCCAATATTAAAAGTAATGTTAAATTCCCTGTTTCCGATGGAATAACTGCTAAATTTGTGTAAGATATGTTGATCCGGCTTAAGTTATCAAGCTGGTTAATTGATGCAGGAAGCACGTGAAATAATGGCCATTTGGTAATTGTTAACCATTTAGCTCTTCCGGTACTGTCTTTTCTTGTTACCACACTATCAACCGGCACGGTATCTAATCCATTAGTATCCAGAATCTGCCTCACTACCAGTGAATCATCTTTCCAGGTCTGGGAGAAGACCGGCAGAACTGAAAATATCAGTATAATTAGTGTGTAATATTTATACAAATACATTAGATGTCCTCCTTTGCATTAAATAGTAAAACAGGAGCAGACTGTACTATTAATGTATACTATCTGCTCCTGTTTTTGTATAGTTACGCTAAAAATACGCAGCAGTGTGCAT
>JAUVGS010000455.1 GCA_030593665.1 Chitinivibrionales bacterium
TACACGACCGGCTCTGTTTACTATTGAAGCCGCGATTACTGATGTTTTGAATGAAAAAGGCATTACACCATCATTTACCATGGGACATTCACTGGGAGAATACAGTGCCCTCTATGCAGCCGGTATTTATTCGTTTGAAGATGGTCTTCAAATAGTGGCAAAACGCGGTTCACTTATGGCGGAAGCCGGTACTCAATCACAAGGTACTATGGCTGCGGTCATCGGTTTATCGAGAGAAGCTATTTCCGAGGTGCTGTCGGAGGTAACTGAGGGGGTCGTTGTACCCGCGAATGAGAACTCGCCGGAGCAGATTGTCATTTCAGGAGATATCGCCGGTATTGATGCGGCATGTACAAAGCTAACCGATGCTGGTGCCAAGCGGGTTGTAAGGCTGCCGGTCAGCGGCGCGTTTCATTCGCCACTGATGCAGCCTGCGGCCGATGCATTTCTGCCATTTCTTGATACCTTTACTTTTAATGCACCTCACTGTCCGGTGATTACCAATGTGACAGCACAACCGGAAAACGATCCCGGTGTTATTAAAAGATTATTAGTGAAACAACTCCTTTCGCCGGTGAAGTGGATTGATTCAATAGAAACGGTAAAGCAGATGGGTGTCGAATACTATTGTGAGGTTGGACCCGGCAGTGTTCTTAAAGGCCTTGTGAGAAAATGTGATCGTACTATTAATGTTGTTTCCTGTAATACAGTTGATAATTTATATTCTCTGATAAACTCATAAATGGGAGAATTGTGTGATAGATTTGAACGGGAGGAATGCACTGGTAACAGGTGGCGGCCGGGGGATTGGTCGTGAAATAGCACTGAGGCTTGCTCATGCCGGTGCTCACGTTGCAGTCAGTGATATTGATCAGGAAACAGCACATCAGACGGCAGGTGATATCGAAGCAATAGGACGCAAATCTTTATCACTGCAGGCAGATGTTTCTGATAGCGCGGGTGTATCAGCTATGATCGCCTCTTTTTTAGAAACGTTCGGTACAATAGATATTTTAGTAAATAATGCCGGGATTACGCGGGATGCCCTTATTGTCAGGATGAAAGAGGAAGACTGGGACAGTGTAATCAATGTCAATTTAAAAAGCGTTTTCCTTTGTTGTAAAGAAGCCGCCCGTCCTATGATGAAGGCTCGTGCCGGGAAGATAATTAATATCGCATCAATAGTCGGATTGATCGGTAATGCCGGGCAGGTCAATTATTCAGCAGCAAAAGCGGGTATTATCGGTATTACCAAGACGCTTGCCCGGGAATTTGCCGGCAGATCAATGATGGTGAATGCGGTAGCTCCCGGCTTTATCCAATCTGCTATGACAGATAAAATCCCGGATGTGGAACGGCAGAAACTGATCGACCAGATACCAATGAAAAGAATGGGTTTGCCTGAGGATGTTGCTAATGCTATCTTATTCTTAGCATCACCTTTATCAGATTATATCACCGGTCAGGTAATTACTGTTGATGGCGGACTTGTCATGTGACGTGCAAATAATCATTTTATATAGGTTCTCACAGATTTAAAATTTATAAAGGAGCATATTGTGAGCGAAAACGAAGCAAAAATGAAACAGATTGTCGCTGAAAAGCTTGGCGTTAGCGAAGATAAAATTACTCCCCAGGCATCTTTTGTTGATGATTTGGGTGCAGATTCTCTGGATCAGGTTGAACTTATTATGGCGCTTGAGGATGAGTTTGATATGGAAATCCCCGATGAGGATGCTGAAAAATTAAAGACTGTTAAAGACGCCTTGGATTATATCGAATCAAAATAGTAATAATTGATATAATGTATCAAAGTAAATAGTTAGAAGATCGGTATGAATAGTTTTCGTATCTGTCAAACGAATTCGTACCGACTTTTTATATTTATTTTCTATTCCACATTTTCTAAATAAAAGAATTATTGAAGAAGGATACGGGGTAGATGTCAAAGAGAATTGTAGTTACCGGTCTTGGTGTTGTCAGTCCAATAGGGAATAGTGTATCCGAGTACTGGGAATCACTCAAAGCAGGTAAGTCCGGGATTGATACAATAACAGCATTTGATGCAACCGAGTATACTTCACGTATTGCCGGCGAGGTGAAGGGGCTCGATTTCAACAACTACGCCGATCCCAAGGAAGTGAAACGTACCGACCGGTATATTCTGCTTGCATTGGCTGCCGCAGATGAGGCAATTCGTGATTCAGGATTAGATTTAAATTCCATTGATGTTGAGCGCTGTGGTGTTATTATTGCTTCAGGTGTGGGAGGAATAAAAACATTTGAAGATGAAGCTGAAAAGCTTTTTACTCGTGGTCCAAGAAGGGTTTCGCCATTTCTTATACCTATGTTGATTACTGATATGGCCTCAGGTATTGTCTCTATTAAACATGGATTAAAAGGGCCGAATTATACTGTCGTCAGCGCCTGCGCTTCTGCATCGCATGCGTTGGGTGACGCACTTGTAAATATACGAGCCGGAATGATGGATATAGCTGTTGTTGGAGGAGCCGAAGGTTCCATCGCACGTACGGGCATGGCTGGATTCTGTTCTATGAAAGCATTATCGACCCGTAATGAGGATCCACAAAAGGCAAGCCGCCCTTTTGATTTGAAGCGTGACGGTTTTATTATG
>JAUVGS010000123.1 GCA_030593665.1 Chitinivibrionales bacterium
TGTACATTATGTTGTGGTTAAAAAAAGGATTCCCTACGATTGATGGCGTTAACACCACTCAAGTAAATACCCAGAATAGAATATCTGGGTATTCACTTAACTGGTGTAATTTAGAACTATGTACATTATGTTGTGGTTAAAAAAAGGATTCCCTACGATTGATGGCGTTAACACCACTCAAGTAAATACCCAGAATAGAATATTCATCCTATATTACCAGAAAACAGTGCAGAAAAATAAGGCAATAAGGTAGGATGAGGGAGAGGTGACCTTTTGGTTACTAAGGTTTTTGAACATAAAATAAGGTTTAAAACATCAAGTTGGTAATCACAAGGGATTATACTTTAAAAGATTTTTAACCATTTGATGGAGCTGACAGTTTGGCATAGCAGGAAGCATTCTGTTTAACTATTTTGATCTACGGAGTGAAATATGCAGATACCATGTAAAAAGTTAGGTACATGAACTTTCAGCACAAACAACTGGCTGCCGGACCATGGAAAAAGTTGTCGTTTTTCGAGCAGATGGCCAATATAGGCAGTAAAATTGAGCGAACCATTACCTGGAGGAAAAAAGGCAACTCAAAATACAGCCGCCTTGCCTTTGAAAGAGCTCTTGAACTCCTGGATTTAACTATCGGTAACACCGGCACTATATGCAGACTGAAAGAACTTACCCGCTTAAGAGAAACGCCCGCCGATTATTTTGTCTTCGATAACTGCTATAATTCGACCGAACAATCGCGGCATAACTATTTTTATACTTTTACTTATGCGGCGCGGCTGGGGCGGTGATGGGAAGTTGGTTTAACGCGGACAGTCTGAAATAGAATAGTCAGTCTCACCCTTCACAAATAACTAACACTTCAACATCCTCTCCACAAATAAAAATGGGGTGCTCCTCTCCCGCAACACCCCTCTGTTTGAATAAAAATATTTTCAACTATTAAAAACAAAGGCCGGCCAGCGCTGTTGTTATTCCCACGGATGGTACAGATATAATCAGTGTGTTAGTGTTAATAACACCGGCTGTACCACCTACATTGGTAACCAGGCCTGTAGCTGCCAGTTGATTCATCAGAGTCTCGTCATATACTATATGACAATCATGATGTACGTCATCCGGATGAAATTGATTAACTGACGGAGTCGGGTCGCGGTCATGCACCGCGCCTATTATTTCCCGCAAACGAATTGAGGCGCTGTTTCCTATATTAAAATACATTGCAAGGGAGTCATTGTATACATATCCTCTGTATGTATCGTTTGCCCAGACATTCTGTCCCCAATACAAATGATTTTGATTATATATCACCGTTACAGAACCTTCTGCGCAATGCGGCCAACCGAGATTATTAATACCGAGTTGATTAATTGTTCCATGGTTGAGTATAATGATGTTTTCGGTAAAGGTCCCGTCATCCCTGATAGGGTATATCGTTGTACCGGCTGAAACATCTACAACGGCAAACCCATTCCATAAATTGCCGTTAGTATTCGCATCGGTCCATATAGCGTTTAATTCATTACCTGATATATACATTGCATTACCGGTTATCGTATTCCAGTTATAAATTAATCCACCGGGAATAGCGTCCTCATGGAATGCCGGCACCGTCATGGATGCCGGGACACCCAACTCGGCTGGTATGTCAATCTGGCCACCGTAATTAGTAATGGCGCCATAATTACTAATGTGACTTGCCGGGTCGGAAACGCCGCCGTCATGATAAAAGTCATGATTGTTAAGGTTGTCTATTTTACTGGTTCCCACGAAATTCCCATTAAAATAAGCGTCATCATGCATTGTGATTGTCTGAGCAGGGGTACTGTATGTCACATCAAGCAGACTTTCAAAACCTGACATGCCGTTAATAATAATCCCGACGGATCCATCCGAAGCGGTCTCTATATCGACCGTTTGATTAAAGTACACAGCATCTTGAAAGGTGTATTGACCCGCGAACTTCGCGGTTCCGTTACAAATAAACGGGCCGTCAAAATCACTTCCCGTACACCATGACACGAAATCTATGTTGTCTTCAGCATAGAAACAACCGGTAATAGTCAGCCTTGCATAAATGTCCATTGCACCGGAAAAATAGAGCGCTTTCTGGTTGCCGATTGTTGTTGTTGTCTGAAATTCAATGCCATTTAAAATATACACACCAACAACCTTCTTTTTACTGCCACCTTTTCCCAATCCAGTTCCTTCTATCTGAACTGAAAAATTACTCTTATCAAATCCGACAATACGGGCAGAGTATTGCTGCTGATCGTTAAGGGTAACGTAGGTATTTGAAGTCCCCAGAAGCCACCCTTTATCGTCATTCGAATAGGCGTCATTACGAAAATTATTCAGAATGTTAATCGCTGCTTGAGATTCATGTTCAAACCTCGCGACTGCGGCTTGTATCGCAGACTTTGCGGAGATCGCCGCGCTTGTCATTGCGGAATAATCGGTTGCAGAGATAACATCCTGATGCGAAATGTTTATCAGGGCCGACCCGATGAACGTCACAATAAGCAGTGTTCCCATTACATAGAGCAGCGCAAAGCCGTTGCGATCCCTTTTTATTATCCGTGCAATAGTTACGCAGAAATTTTTCTCAGGTACCATTGTTAACCACCTCCACTGTTTCAATGTATAACCGGCGCAGGTATCGGTCTCCGGTTGGAGATATAGTGATACCGTTGCCTAAATCATACGTTTTCTCAATATTAAAATCTGTTTCTTTATTGGTTCTGATAAGCAAATAAATACGAATAGCCTGTATTGTTTTTTTGATACCGGCAGGATTATTTATATTCCAGTCATACTTGTTTTGACTGAAACGAAACTGCAGTGCTTCGATATTGTCGGCTAGTTCAATGGTTGTTTCATTACCCCACGGCGCACCGGTATACTCTTTTCTTGTTCTTTTCAGAATATTACCATCCAGGAAATATTTTATTCTTTCCTGAACTGGATTCTGGCCGTTATTATCAAGGTTGGCTTTAAAAATTTCCAGTGAATCATTATAGTTTCCGGCATCCGCAGCATAATACATAAATGAAGATTCTCCATCCGGGTTGCCCTCATTCCATTCATTTGTACCTCCCGTGGTTGTATGATCTATTGTTGTCAGTGTAGTATCAACATTTACATTATATTTAAGATATGTCTTGAAACCCGTATTGACAATCTCCCGCGCCATCATGAGAATTGCGTTTCGGCCTTCGGTCTGCATGCGGGATTTACGCCTGTCGCGGGTGTAACTGACAGAGGTCGTGCGGATAAGTGAAAGGGAAAAGCCTATTACAATCAGTGCTATGACGGAGTAGATGATAAGTTCTACCAGAGTGTAACCGTGAGAATTATTAATCTTCAGAGACTTGTGCACCATTATAATAAATCCTTATATAATACTATGGGAAAATTGAAACCCTTATTTAATTACAATTCGCCACAAAATCCCATCCATATTCCTGCCCTGCAGCGGAAGAGGGTTCACTCGGTCCCCAGGTGGGGTTTTTACAACTCCAGAGCTTGTTATCATTGACTCGTTTATCGCCAGTAGTATAGTCATTCCAAATTTGAGCAGGATCCCAGTCAGTCTCTCCATCGCACGGATTTGGGGTTGAAGAAGTAACTGTTATTTTTGATTCATCATTCGCTTCACTAAACGCAGTACAGACGCCCCTGTTGGTCGCATCTACTTTATCGCCTTCATTCCCGGATGTCTGATCCCAGGCATAATACCTTATATATGGTGTGCTTCCCGGAACACCACTTGGAATATACCGCACCTTGTCTACCGGTCTCAATAGCAGCGCGTTATTTGATGCGACACTTACAATATTCGTCCAGCTTGAACCATTGTTAATCGAGTACTGCCAGTTCCCTCCTGAAAGGAGTATTTCTTGAATAGCAACACCTTCAAGAGCGCCGGCATCCGCATCGGAAATCGATGACGCGACCAGATCAAAAACAAGGTCACCGGCATTGTCTGTATCGGCTGTGGTAATCGCTGTAAAATCCACAGTGGGATCGACGGGGATTTCCGGAGCATCATTTGTGTCGATAACCGCAATGGTAATCTCTGCAAAACAGAAATATAGATCGGTTGTATTGTTTTCAGTGCTTTTTACCCTGATATAACAATTGTATTTGGGCGCTTCAAAGTTAAAGGTTACTTTTGTTTCTAATTTATTATTTGCGCTAATCTGGAATTTGTCATTATCAGCACCACCGGTTCCGTCCTCCAGTGTGTAAACGTGAATATCACCACCATTATTATCTGTTGTAGTAAAGGTACCCACTTCAGTGTATGCCGGTTTATTTTCAGTAATTTTATCGGATGATAAAGTAATACCGGTTGGTGCATCATTTCCTCCACCTCCGGTGGTGACATCAATGTAAAAAATTTTAGTTAATGAATTATCTCCACAATCAGTTGCTTTAACCTGGATAGAACGCTGATTCATTGTAGAAATTGTTACTTTCGTCTCTAATTTATCCCCGTTTGTCTTGAATTCATGATTATGGCCGAAATCGGTGAGGGGATATATTTCATAGTGGTACAGGTCACCCTCATCCGGATCATCAGGAACAGAAAACGTTCCAATCACTGTATTCGGGTCGCTGTTTACCGGCACTTCGGTGTGTGATAATGAGATAGTTTCAAAGGGGTTATTTGGATCAATGTCCGGGCAAGCCTCCACCGGGGAGTCAATATAACCGAATATCTCTACCTGACGGTTGCCGTTATCCCAGGTCACCCATATTTTAGCCTTGTTCGGTTTACCTGTTTCTTCGGTAATTAACCAGTTTACCAGATATTTAATATCAGTTCTCGTAACAAGTTCACTGCCGGAAGCACGTACATCGGTGTTTGGATCCTGGAACTCAGCCAGTTTCTCCCGTGCAATCGAATACGCTTCGTCTCCCGAATGGGAGGTTTTGTGCGTTTTTATTGAGGTTGTCAGGACAACACCGATCACCAGTGTCACCAATGCCAGAATAACCATTGATACCATGACTTCGACAAATGAAAATCCGGAGTATTTTTTTTGTACCATAGCAAACCCCGTTTGGGAAGAGAGTTTTTGTGAGTGCAACTTAGTATATAATAAAGTGACAATTTTCTGTACAGGAATTAAAATATTTTACATCTCTATCCAGTTTGACCCGTTCCATTTAAAGAGTTTTATATTCTGTGTTCCACCTTTCAGTTGAATACAGTATCCGAGTTCCGGCGTTTGCGCCCATTTTAGGCAGACTCGTCCACTGTCAATAGTACCAAGATCGTCATTTCTAATAATCATATCATGAGCACCCCATTCCCACTCTATAGCAGATGTCGGTCTTGGTGTTCCATCTGGCCCGGGATCGTCACTCTCAAGTGACGTGGGAATCCCATATTCAATTTCGGCGAGAAAAGGGTTCGGGACGGGATTTTCTCCATTGCCGTCAAGTGTCTTATCTCCAGAAGCGTCTTTTAAGAGTGTGTATGAATTAAATCCTTCTTCAAAATCCACGAAGTAATACATATCGTTTTTCATAGCTTTAGCCCGCAGGGAACACAATGTTTTCCAGAAATTAACCGCTTCTTTTTCTAAACTCTTTTCAATCATAAAACTTCGCATAGAAAAGGTAATTGATGTTGCTAATATTAATGCAACACTAACCGTTATTACAACTTCGAGTATAGTATAGCCAAGTTCTTGTTTTTTAGAGCGTTGCATAGAGCGATATATGTTTTCACCTTTCAATTGAAGCGCTTAAATTGCCATATCGAATAAATACACTACAGAATTATATGTAGTGCATATCTATTTCTATTATATCCTACATATGTTATTAAGTCAATAGTTAAATATCGGTTGGTTTATAAAACAATAAGAATATTTGTAGCCGTTCCTGGTTTGAAATTAGGAATTGGAAATTTGAAATTGGGGAAATCATGAAACGTAGCCGTTCTCGGGTTCTGGGTTGAAATCCAAAATTCAAAATCTCGTGTCCTCCGGAGCTTTATTGAAGTGGGAAAAATCCAAAATTAAAGCGCTTTTACAAACACAAACCCAACGTCCTTTTATAGAAAAAAGCGATTTTAGCTATTGAACGGAGAACCCTGAACCTGTGAACGGTTACCTGATTTATTTTTTATTCTTTCTATTATTCACATCCCGTATAATATTTTTAGTACCTTACAGATTGCTTTCTTGTTTTTTAGGTATTGGTTACAAATTTATTTGTTACAATACTTTATTCCGAATGCTTTCTTCGGTTAGAAAGGAATCTGATAAGGAACTTACTTGCGGGTTTATCTCGCGTTAGTACCTTACAATGGTGAAGGGTTAGATACAATTTTACTATATCGTCCATTATCGTTTATACAGCAGCAAGGAGATGATTCATGGCAAAAAAAAACGCACAGGCAACAGAGCATAAAAATAAGGATATGGCAATAGAACATGCGTTAAGTCAGATAGAGAAACAGCATGGCAAAGGGTCTATCATGCGACTTGGCTCATCCGGGCGCAAACTTAGTGTCGGTAGAATTTCAACAGGCGCACTTTCGCTGGATGTGGCGTTGGGTGTCGGCGGCCTGCCCAAAGGCCGTATTATCGAAATTTATGGGCCGGAATCATCGGGAAAGTCCACCCTTGCTTTGCATGCCATTGCC
>JAUVGS010000427.1 GCA_030593665.1 Chitinivibrionales bacterium
CCCTTTGGATCAGTCAGCGTAAGGTACTCAACACCCTGCTTTTCAACAAATTTAGCCAGCTTTTCGGGATTTTTCTTGTCAAGATTAATTGCAATAACGACAACATCCTTTTCAGCATACTCTTTTGTTAATTTGTTAAAAAACGATTTATATTCCGGAAACGCACTGCGGCATTTAGTACACCAGGTTGCATACCATTCGAGTACAACCACTTTACCGGCAAAACCTGAAAGGGAGACCTTCTCACCCTTGAGATTTTTAAGGGTAAAATCAGGAGCTTTCTCCTGAGCAAAGGTCAGTGTCGCAAAGCAGAGTATAACGAATAGAAAAATTGTACGCATGGTTTCTCCTTTAAATGCGGTTATTAATTGGGAGTCATTCCCGCATGCTTTTAGCGGGAATCCATACTTATAAATATTTTAAAAGCTGGATTCACCCCTGCGGAGCACTTCGCCGGCTTAAAAGCATACCGGAATGACATTCAAAATGAGCTAAATTTAGCAGACACTAATTAGTATCTGTTAAATATTGACAAATGGTCGTCATTCCCGCATGCTTTAAGCGGGAATCCATGCTCTTAAACACTTAAAAAGCTGGATTCACCCCTGCGGAGCACTTCGCCGGCTTAAAAGCATACCGGAATGACATTCAAAATGAGCTAAATTTAGCAGACACTAATTAAAAAGCAAAGGTTACACCAGCCTGAATCCAGAAATTCTGATATCTATCCGACCAGTAATTATAATGGCTGTAAATCACTTCGGGATCATCAGTACCAGTCCTCATCATATAATTCGCAGCAATGTCAATATTTATTGGAAAAAGGCTTAAAATCGGTGCATTATCGGGTTTGAAAAAATCTATAACCTCATAAATCAGTTTTAAGCCGAAAGTATTTGTAATACATTCACGATATTTAAAGTCAGTTGTAAGATAACAGGGTAAATCATTTTGTGTATAGACGTCTTTGTAAAAGAAGGCCGAGTTCTGGGTATAGAATCGATATGAAGGAGACACTATAAAACGTTCGAAAGCACGATAGTATATCTTCAAGGATATGGTATGGCTCATAAGATCCCAGGAGTCGTAGTATAATCGGTAGTCTAAATGAACCGCAGTACCGTTTTTAGTCGGGATATACTGGTTAAGGCGGCCGGTGAGAGTCAGACTTGTTCGTTCTGATGGAAGATTCTCATGGTAGAATATAGTAGTATCTTTTGGCAGGTACACATAATATGGGCGGGCCAGATACCCCCGATCATAGTTGTATCCCACTATTACCGAAGCAATAGTCGTGAGGGTAATTCCCTGTGTCACACTGAGAGCCAGCCGATCCGTCTGCCTTCTGCCGCGATCCTCTTCTTCGTCTCCGAAAAAGGTGTATCCCGGAATAGTGATAATAGCGGAATCAAATCGTGGTGACGGATTATAATTGTCGAAACTTTTTGTATATGAAGCGCCGATTGTCGTATTACGCTGGAACAGGTCCTGGCTGACAGAACCTGAAATAGTCCGTGAGGTATAATCGCTTTCCCGGCTGTTTATACCTGTAATAGAAAGAAACATCGGATCTTCCGTCTCTTTCTCCCTGTTGAATAAGCGCAGCCAGTCAAACATGAAGGTGAGGCCGCCTTTGACTTCGTGGCGATGCTCTTTTGTCTCGGATGCGGCAGTTGTCCCGTCAAGAGTATCGAGTAAACCCCGATCATCATTCCGTGATGCACCGGTAATGCCGTCAAAGAGATAGGAGAGATTCAGGCGTACGTGTTCGCCAAAACCTTTACTGATTGTCGTGGTATTGGTAATAACATTAACATCGTTGTTGTCGTCATAATACTGGAATTTGTAGGAGATATGGTCAATATCACTACAGAAACCGGACTGCATACCAACTATGCAGAGCAAGCATACAAAGGTGATTTGTCTCAGCATCCGCAGCCGCCTCCGGCACCGCTGTACCCGCCTGAGCTGCCTTCACGCCGGGGATATATATGCTCGTTGAGGTTGCTCTCTTCAGGGTCATAATCAAAGTTCATAATTGAATCACCGAGATATTGACGCTGCCATTGATCGATTGCAAAGCAGCCGGAAAAACATACAATAAGAATCGACGCTATAAAAAGCTGTTGCAGTATTGTTCGTATCAATTTCATCTATTTAACCTCTTTCCAGATTTCTTTTAAATAGTGCTCTATATCAGGAACAGGTCTATGGCACGCGACATTCGAGCAGGTCCTTTGTTTAGGATCCCATAAATACAATGTATCAATGCCCGGTTCTGCCGCATTCTGTAACTTGATCTTGAAAGTAAGGTCACCGCTGATTCCATTTAAATGTTTTTTAGAATCCAGGATAAATACCGAGGGGGTTCCCAGTCCTTTTTGTTCTTTTGGATTATAAATGGTTTTGTTTACAAGGGTATAGGTGCTGCACTGAATGGAAAAGAGGTGGCACTCAGTACACTTTTTCTTTTTGTCAACAACATGGTGTTTGTGGGTGCCTTTATCAGGCGGATACCCATGGCATTTGGTACACTGTCCGGGATTAAAGTCGACACTGTTATTTGCGTGAAGCGGCCCCGTTGCAGGATAGGTGTTCGCAGTACCCTGCATCATGAAATCATGATAAACCGTTATTGTGGTGTCAAGTGTATCTACCGTAATATTGGTGTCCGTACTATCGGAAAGGATTGCTCCCATATGACAGAGTACACATGAGGTTACCTGCTTTCCATCGACCGTAATAGTGTCTGTACGGCAATACTCCGATCCGGGAAAGGCATGGCACACTTTACACGATGCCGGATGCATTGACAGATCATCAGGTTC
>JAUVGS010000101.1 GCA_030593665.1 Chitinivibrionales bacterium
TGTACAGTTGCATCCATCCACATTACACGAATCAGGGATATACCTTTGATGATATCCGTACGCTTGGCGGCCTCGATCTCTTCCGTGACGGGTTAGGGCATGGCACCGCGGAAGCGGCAAACGTTCTTGCCGTGGCACCCGGCGCAATATTCTCTTTTGTTAAATGCGGTGAAAATTTTCAGTTTTCTCATGCCGCTTTTCAGGCAGCGGTGGCTAATCAGAATCCTGATATTATCACCTGTAGCTGGGGAACCGGTGCTATAAACAACGCCTTGTATGGTGACATTGCCAATGCAGTTGCGAACGGCATCGTGGTTATATTCGCGGCAGGAAACCATCATACCGACAACCCGGGTGCATGGTCGGCAAAAACAGTCGCACACCCTGACCTGATCTCGGTCGGTGGCGCTTATCCGATTCAGGGAGGCGGATTCCGGGCTTCTGATTATGCCAGCAGCTACGACAGTTTCATCTTTACCAACCCCCAGCGTCACTGCCCCGATGTTGTCGGCCTGGTTGGCGAAGATCCGCGAGGTATACTTATTATGCTGCCCACCGAACCGGAAAATGACATGGACAACAATATCGGCACCGGCCTCGCCTGTGCGGTCGGCGAGAATTTCCCCGACTGCGATGGGACCGGTACTGATGACGGCTGGTGTGTATGCAGCGGAACTTCTGCGTCAGCACCGCAGACTGCCGGCGTTGCCGCACTCCTGTTGCAGCAACACCCGAATCTTACACCAATGGCAGTAAAGAATATTCTCCAAAACTCTGCACTTGATATTGCTGCCGGGAGCAGCTCAAATGGTGAAGCTGCCGGTGACGGATGGGATGGCGCAACCGGTTTCGGGCTGATAGACGGCCAGGCTGCACTGGATTATCTCCAGCCTGACGCATTCAACGCTTTTATCCGTGACAGTATAAATGACAACGGTACTGAGCCGGTAGCGTCTAACCGGTTATGGACAAGTCCTGATATAATTGTTCGCTCCGAAGAGGTGGATGACCCGCAGGAGGAGCTTGGCCAGACTGTAAAACACCGGTATGACCTCTGTGATGAAGTTGAGGACGGCCAGACTAATTATATCTATCTGCGCGTCCAGAACAGAGGCGCCCAGGCTGGTGACTGCACTGCGGATATCTATTTCACTGAACCCGGTATGTTTGCAAACCCGGATAACTGGATTAAAGTCAATCCTGACCCGGTACAGATTCAGGATCTACAGCCGGGAGAATTCAGAGTTATCGGCCCTATTGAGTGGGCGGATGCCGATATTCCCAGTACCGGCCACTTCTGTTTGATCGCAATTCTTGACAGTGCCAATGATCCGGCACCTGACCTCAGTACTATTAACTCAAGCAACGCCTTTACACAAATGGTCAGGGATAGAAACAATGTGGCATGGAAGAATGTTCAGATTGAGGATGTTATCCCCGGCGGATCGTCATCGTTCAGTTTCTACATGGAAGGGCCGCAGGGTACGTGGCATCAGGCTGACCTTGAGGTGGACTGCACCGATTTTCCAGCCGGAGGACAGGTTCTGGTAAAAATGGTGAAACGTCTCGCTGATACCGCGACACTGGATAATATAGACGTTGTCAATTCATCAAAAATCTACACGACGTTCAACCATCAGGGCGGTGTCGGTAAAATCGAGAGCATGGATTTCAAATCAAATGAAAAGACAAAGGTAACCGTTTATTACATGGTACCTGAAAATACGCAGAATGGCGATTATCCTATCAGGTGCAGGCTCTTTATCGACGGTGACCATGACGGCGGCTATACTGAAGTTGTCCGGGTTGCCCATTTTGCCTTTGTCGGCAATAGAAATACCAAAGAGGTTCACCGCAGACAATGTTCATGGATCCACAAGATGAGCAGTTATAACAAGCTTCCGTTCGGCGATATTGAACAGGCACACCGCCAGGAGTTTGACAACTGTGCATACTGCATAGGGGACTCCAAACGGTAAGCACATACTTTTCAAAAAAAACTGCCATACTGTTTGCCGGAGTGGTATGGCAGTTTCCATTTTTATAGTATGACAACAGAATCCATTCACAACACGCCTGAATCAGAAATACGCATGGCCACGGTATACCTGCGCGCCGCTACCGGCAAGTCTCTAGTAACCGGGAAACCCACCGCGGCCTCTATACAATCCTTCCAACCGACACCGGAAACAGTCCGGCATGCAAAGCAGGCTCTTGCTGATCTGGGATTTACTATCGAATCGGAAGGGGTAACGTTATCAATTTCAGGCCCTCAGTCACTCTTCGAAAAACACTGCGCCATAAAAATCCTTCCCGTTAAAAACATCCTGGAAATAAAAAAACTTGACAGATATATTGAAGGAATTGAGTTTGCTATTCCCGGTGTTCCTTTTAATGGCTGTAGCAGGTAACAATCACTTTAAATATTTGTTACTATTCAGCCACCAAGACAATTTTTTTTAAATCTATTGTCAGAAAATAAACTTACAGCAAAGAAGATAGGCATACTGCGGTGTCCGTTTTATATTATTATTACTACCACTACTGATTCATGTGAAAAAAATCTATAACTATCAATGCGTGTTACTATATATACTCTGTATCTTTGCTGTACTTTTATAAAATAAGCAACTCGGTGAATACCTGATACTATGTGATAAGGATCATATAATGCCAATCTATGAATTCCTCTGCCCTGAATGCAACACGATATTCAAATTCTTCTCCCGTACTGTCAATACCGGCACCTGTCCTTCATGCCCTAAATGTAACAAAGACATTTTAGAGCGGCAGGTATCACTCTTCGCTACGACCAGCGGCAAATCAGAATCAGATGACCCTATGGACAACCTTCCTGTTGACGAAACAAAAATGGAGCATACCATGCAGCAACTGGCGGGTGAGGCTGAAAACATGAACGAGGATGATCCTCGTCAGGCGGCCAAGCTCATGCAGAAACTCTCATCAATGACCGGATTGCAATATAATGACACTATACAGGAGGCGCTTAGCCGCATGGAAGCCGGAGAGGATCCGGATCAGATCGAATCGCAGATGGGTGATGAACTCGGCGATGAAGAACCCTTTATCCTTCCCGGGAAAAAGGGCGGCAGAAAAAACAGTAATCCTCCTGTCTGTGATGATACGCTGTATGAGATGTAAAAAAAACCAGCATTCTTTATTGTAGGCAATTACTCTTCAAAGTAAATCTTCCCGAAGCACTCTGGCAGGTGAAAATCCAGTATAGGAATCGGCCGACAACCATCCCTGTTGTAAAGAAGCTCGGCGCCGGTATGAGGACGACGGCTGCTCCCTATTAACATCTATTCCTCTCTAAATATTATATATAGCCAAACTTCACAAGCCCATCCCTCCCCAGCTCCTCAAGGTTCTCAACGAGGTCAAAAGGGAAAACATGCCAGCGGCCAAACGAATCGGGTCGTTTAACTTCTGATGCAAGTTTCGAAATATCCACATGCTGCACATTCAAAAACCGAAGCAGGCGTTTAATAATACCGAATGGATTTTCACAGAGGTCTTCATATCGAATACGCAGGTAATTGCCGGGCATATTGGTTTCTCCATACGAGGCAATGGTTAAATTTGTAGCTTTCCACAGAAGCATTAATCGATACGGGATAAGAAGGGAGTCATAGTGCTCATCAAAAAAAGAACGGGTATAGTAGAGAAGTTGTTTGGGTTCTCTAATAAACGCCACATCACGCCCATCACGGACAATATGGATAAATTTCATACCAGGATACAGCGCATGAAAAAATGGGACAAGATACATACTTCTGACATTCTTCCACCCCCATGGGATTGTGTGGTTGGGTAATACTCTTTTGTGCTTCTGGATACACGCAAGGAAATCATGAAACATTTCTTTATTCTTTTCATCGGTTAGTGCCGACCTTTTGCTTGACAGCATGGTATGCACCCATTTGTCATAAAAGTAAAGGAAATCCTGCGCATCAAGGAACTTGTTAAAATTATATCCCATATAAAAACCGGCCTGCTGGCAGATCCGGGTAACGATGCTGGTGCCGGAACCTCCGGTTGCACCAATGACAAGAGGGGTGTTAGTATAATCCATCACGATGCCCTTAGGAATGAATGTACAATACTTTCCTGTAAAAATATACAGTCTTTCTATCTAACATACGTAACTATTCACAAAAAAAGTGCTCGGTAATGAACCGGGAGAGATAAAATAATACCGGATTTTGCAGCGATCTAACGTGATATTAAAATATTCTTTTATTTCTTCATAAGTATTCATAGCATATATGCTGTTTTTGTCCCTAATGTAATTCTAGTATAATATTACAGCAATATTTAATTTATTTACATTTTATTACCTTTTTTAAACAATTGTTTTAATGCGATATTTTTTGATTTATATTAAATTTGACAAAAAATATATAATAATATTGTTGAATTTCAAATATCTTTAAGGGGAACTCATTTGCTTATAGAAAATGCCTTTTGGAAATTGCCAGAGCTTTTAACTAGTAACTTTGATCATCGCAGTCTTTTTGAAGGAAATTTAGCAAACAAATTTTGTACAGCATTGTAACATAATTACGACACACCCCGAAATGAAGATTTTTTATATTTTTCACCTTCCACTTGACTATTTTTACTAATATTAAGGGTGTTTTTTAAATTCTATGGCGGGAAACCTCTTGATAATACTGCAGTTCAATAATCCAACGGGCTGTTAGAGCAATAGCACAAGAATTTCTTTACAGGTGTTGTTTCCCTTAAATAAACAAAAATGTAAGAGAACATCAGATGTATTTAAATATTTGAAAAGAACTAAAACGCGCAAGTGCCCTGCTCAATAAAATCAAGTAAGAAAGGTGGCATGTCTCTTGCGTCCCCAGCCGTAAAAAAACATACTGTATAAACCCATTATTTTCCAAAAATTTCAAGAAGCTTCAGAAACACCCCGTTCGTCCATCCAAATCCGGATTGAATAGGATACCGGCCGATTTTCCCTACCCCGGGTTTTACTACATTATATTTTTCCCAGAATTTACCGGTTTTTTCAAATACTCTTTTACCGGTATTCAGCCATTTACCGGCAATACGTTCCGCTTCCTCAGTAAATCCGTAATCCAGCAACCCTTTTATTACAAACCAATGCAGACATGCCCACCCGATAGGATAATCCCACTGGCGCTTACCGTTTGTCAAATATTTTTTCCGTGTCGTGACAAGGCCGCCGGGATATTCAAAGTATTTAAAATTTTTTACCAGAGAACGTGCCTGTTCTTTACCAGCAACGCCAGTCCAGAGCGGGAAAAAACCGGCAAGGGACCAGGCCGGTGTCTTTCTGTGTTTAATGTAATTGAAATCAAAAAAGAAGCCCCGCTTTGCATCCCACATGTATTTATTAATCAGTTTCTTTCTCTCTCCGGCTTTCCTTTTCCAGTGACTGGCCTTTTCGTTGTTTTTTAAAATAGAGTAGAAATGTGCTATATCCTGCTCATATTTGAAAAGAAGACAATTGAGGTCAACGGGATTAATGTTGAGACATTCATCAAAAAACCTGCTTGTCCTGTCCCAGCCGGACTCATCTTCAGCCTGCTCATGAGTATGTGAGGGTTCCCAGTACCTGCTCAATCCGGTTGTAGTCATACGGTAGCGGTATGTCCATACCTTTTCATATTCACCGACAGCAATTTTGAGAGCATTCCTTAACCATACCCTCTCTTTCACAAAAGGAATAAGCTCATTAATAATTGAAGTTAATAACGGGGGATTTGACTTACCCAGATGATAAAAACGGTTGCTTTGCGGAATAAATTCATAGGTTCGAAAAAGATGAAACAGGTTTTCCGCCATTCCTCTCGCAAGGGTAACTTTATTATTGCACAATAAGCCGAGAATGATAAAATAGCTGTCCCAATAGTACATCTTCTTATCAAACTCATCACGGGACGGACACACATACGCATTGGGCAGACCGATCAGCAGCTTTTTATCCTTTACTGTCCTTGTGGTCAGCTCCCGCCAGTGCCCTTTTATATAATGCGCACATTTTTTATAGTCTTTTGCGTTAATCACAAATTTTCCTTACACTTAGTGCATGTATTTATAAATATGCTGATGTTTTTAATCGTCCTCATTCTCTTTCTCGAAAGGTCAACAATAAACCGAGAACGAGGACGACATTAAGTCATGGTACTTTAAACCGGCTAGCAATAACTTTTTTACCCGAAGTAAACATCCTCATAGTCGGCACAAAACTCTTTACGTTTACAATCACCACAAAACAACCCAATCCAGACAGTATCAAACTGTTCCATAATCTGTTGAACCAAATCAGGGTCAGTGGTTATAATACCGTTTTCAAAATTCCGTTTGTTTGGGCCCTTTGCTCCCATGCCGGCACCGGTGAGGTTAGCACTGCCGGTAAAAACGAACAGACCGTCAACAACAACACTTTTAAAATGAACACGAGGACAAAGGATACGTTCAACGCCTTCTACCAGGTTCGGATACCGGTCAAACTCTTTCCTGAAAATCGGCCCCGGTTCTTTTGCATGAATAAGCCTTATCTGAACATTACGGTGAACGAGATCAGACAATATTTCTAAAAAAGGAACATACGAATATCCCTTCTCAACATAGAGACCTTTAATATCAGCGGTCGCAACCCAGAGAAATTGTTGTGCAGAGGGGATCTTTTCAAGAAGTACCCGTTTGTATATCTGTTCGTTTGTTATAAATTCAGTAACAGGCATAAATACACCGGCATTGCCATTGACTAATAGTCAGTAATTCCATCGCGGTGTTACTAGATCATTATTTGCATGTAATATACCTTGTTTTTGTGCAGCTTACAGAATATCTTGCATAAACGGCGAATGCTTACCGTAATCAGTATTGAAAGATACATGCCACCCTGACCCGGATAAACCAGAATAAGCACCTTAACGAAATAATTTCCGACCACGCATGCACCAGACAAGTTGGCCTTTTGTAAGGTACTAACGCGAGATAAACTCGCAAGTAAGTTCCTTATCAAATTCCTTTCTAAAAAACAAGAAAGCAATCTATAAGGTACTAACGCGGGATAAACCCGCAAGTAAGTTCCTTATCAAATTCCTTTCTAACCGAAGAAAGCATTCGGAATAAAGTATTGTAACAAATAAATTTGTAACCAATACCTAAAAAACAAG
>JAUVGS010000245.1 GCA_030593665.1 Chitinivibrionales bacterium
CAGAGCCGGGGATATTGCGGTTCTCGTCCGTAAACGAAGTCAGGCACGCGACATTAAGCTCGCTTTATCTAAAGCAGATATCCCGGCAGTCCTGCAAAAAGCGGGGAATATCTTTGATACTACTGACGCTGAAGAAATTAACCATTTTCTTCACGCGGTTGTATACCCGTATAACCACGGGCATATCAAAACCGCATTGTGCACCGCACTGATTGGACTCCGGGGAAATGCATTGTATACTGCAATAGAGCAGGGAGACCGTATCGAGCGGTATTACGATGAATTTCGTGAATACCACGATCTCTGGAACCGGTACGGTTTTATCCGGATGTTTAACACATTTTTAAACAGGCAGCAGGTACGGAAAAAACTGCTTGCACGCCCTAATGGTGAGCGTCGTCTTACCAATATACTGCACATCATGGATCTGCTTCAGCAGCAGAGCTCGGAAAACCGTTTGTCAATGTCACACCTGTTGACCTGGTATGCGACACAACTCAATCCCGAATCCCCGCGTCTTGAAGAGCATGAACTCAGACTCGAAAGTGATGAACATGCTGTCCAGATAGTGACAATACACCGATCAAAGGGACTGGAATATCCCATTGTTTTCTGCCCTTTTAACTGGGAAAGTTCTCGTGTTACAACTGGTGAATTCATTTTTCATGATGAGGATAACAGACGAATATATGAACTTGGCGGCTCAGAATCCGACCTGCATAAAATCCGTGCGGAAAAAGAGATGCTTGCTGAGAATTTGCGGCTTCTCTATGTGGCTATCACCCGTGCGAAGTGCAAATGCTATCTTGCATGGGGGCGGTTCAACCGGTCGGAAGCGTGTGCTCCCGCCTATCTCTTTCATAAACCTGAAACCTGGAACAGCGCTTCAACGGTCTCCGATCTTATACAACATATAAAAACGCTCAGTGACAACGATATGATAACCTCGATTCGTCACCTTACCGATATGTCTGAAGGCTCTATCGCTGTTGAGGAAATCTCCGATATCCAGTCAGTGAGATATATACCTCCTGCCGAAAGCAGGGAAAAACTTGCCTGCAGAAAATTTAACGGTACCATCTCAGACGGCAGGCGGCTTTCCAGTTTCAGCTCTCTGACGCGCCGTCATTCGGCAGATGCTGAACAACCCGACCGTGAAAAAATTATTTATACCGAAGAAATCAGTATAGAAGAAACGGTATCACAACCGGATGAAAAGAATATCTTCACCTTTCCGAAAGGCGCCACTGCCGGGTCGTTTTTCCATGCCATTCTGGAAGAGTCTGACTTCGTTGAAAAAAATAACGATTCCCTGTCAACTATCATCACTCAGAAATTAGCGGAATTCGGCTTTGCACAGGAATGGCATGACACGATTCACACTGCCATTAACAATCTGATAACACACACCCTGAATGCTGCTAACGATTCCCTGTCTCTCTTAACTGTACCAAGAGACAACACCTGCCGTGAGCTTGAATTTTACTACCGGTTAAATAAAATTACTCCGGAAGTGCTCAGTACACTTTTCACAAAGGCAGGATGTACTTTCACCACGTTCCCGGAACGCCTGGGCAGCCTTGATTTCAAACCGGTGCAGGGATATATGCATGGCTTTATTGACCTGTTCTTTATTCATAACAACCGGTATTACCTGGTAGACTGGAAATCGAATTATCTTGGCTGCACTCCTGAGCACTATACAAAAGACAATCTTACTAAAGCAATGGTTGAGCATTCATATATACTCCAGTATTACATTTACACCCTGGCTCTGCATAAATATCTTGGCACGAGAATTAAAGGGTATTCTTACGAGAAGCATTTTGGCGGGGTTTTCTATATTTTTCTTCGGGGGATAACTAAGGACAGAAACACCGCCAACGGCATATTTTTTGACCGACCTGAATACAAATCTATTGCGATAGTAACGAATGAATTAATCGAAAATGATTAATTTTTGGTAACTACTCAGGTGGTGTAACATTCTTAGCGTCATTGCGAGCGCAGCGAAGCAATCTCATCTTTTCGAATGCAGGAGATTGCTTCGCTGCGCTCGCAATGACGCTTTATGCGAAGAATACCTGAGTAGTTACAATTTTTGTTTTTTTTTTAAAAGTAGATTTTAATTTTTATGAAAAACCTCCGGCTAACCATGATCAGAAAAAGCATAAAAAACATCCCTCAATTCGATTTACCTGAAGGCTATTTTACCAAGAGCTTCCGGGAGGGTGATCAACACAAATGGGCAGAAATAGAAACTGCTATCGGTGAATTTTCTTATATAGATGAAGCTCTTCAGCGATTTAACCAGGAATTCGGCCCCTTTATAAAAGAATTCGAGCAGCGCTCACTCTTTCTGGTAAACCATAACGGAGAGTATATCGGTACAGGCACTGCGTGGTATAATAACACTTTTAAAGGTGGACATTACGGCAGGGTGCACTGGATCGGCATTCGCCCGGAGTATCAGGGGAAGAACCTGGCAAAACCGCTTGTCAGTGCGGTAATCAATGTGCTGAAACAGCATCATTCGAAATTCTATTTAACCACTCAAACGACAAGCTACAAAGCAGTGAAAATCTACCTCGATTTTGATTTTAAGCCTCATATTGAAAGTGACCGGGACAGGGAAGGGTGGAAGATGCTTTCTGAGAAATTAAATATACTATTCTAACGCAGGATAAACACGCAAGTAAGTTCCTTATCAGATTCCTTTCAAACCGAAGAAAGCATTCGGAATAAAGTATTGTAACAAATAAATTTGTAACCAATACCTAAAAAACAAGAAAGCAATCTGTAAGGTACTATAATCCCTCAAAAAGATTTCATTTTCTGTTTTCCAAGCATTAAAGACAAACTTTTAATATTTTTATAGAGAGAGGGAAGTATACATATAATGAAATTTGAATTCATATTATTACTTTTTACTGCTATTAGCTCACTTTTCAGTGATGATATCAATATTACCGGAAACGTAGTCAATTCACAAGACTCTTCAGTTGCCGGTGTTCTCGTTACTCTTCTCAGAAATGGCGATAGTGCTGGTACTGATGATACTGGAAATTTTACTATTATCGGTATAGTTCCTATTATTTCAAATAGTAACCCTGATGAAAAATTTACCCATGCAACCTACTCTCATTCGACAGGCATACTTTCATTTTCTGTATTAAAAAATAAACAACCGGTAGTAATAGATGTTTTTAAAGTTAACGGGAAAAAGGTCGGTACTGTTTTGAATAATACCCTGGATAAAGGGACGTATCAGATTAAACCGTTTGCAGAAATAAAACATCATCTCAGCGTTTCTGTTTACCTTATCAGATTACAATGCGGCAATAACGTCTCTATTTTTAAGGATATCGATATAGACAACCGAACCGGAGCTTCGTTTCAATATAACTCACAGCCACAGGCAATTGCTCCTGAAAGGGCATTCGCTGAAGACACGTTACACTTCTCAAAAAAAGGATATCAAACCTTAAAAATACCTTTAGAAAATTATATTGCCGATGTCGGAACCGTTATACTATCCCGTTGCCCAATCTGTAAAATTACGGCGCCTGCCAACAATGCCGCCTTCAACTTCGGTGACACGTTAACCATAGCCGCAGATGCGTCCGACAGTGCCGGGCCTATTGCTGCCGTTTCCTTTTATATCGATAACGAATTGTTTATAAAAGACAGCATCCGACCTTACCGCTGCATATGGAATACCCTGAGGAATACCATCGGCGACCGGTCAATTAAGGCGGTGGCAGAAGATGTGAACGGTGTAACGGCAATTGACTCTGTTACTATTGCCGTCAAGTTGGATAATATAATAACCTATACCTGCAAAATAGTTAACAAATATGTCCACGATTCCACTGCCTATACCCAGGGACTGGTATATGAAAATGGTTTCTTTTTTGAAGGTACCGGAATAAAAGGCCGATCAACGCTCCGCAAAGTTGAAATAGAAACGGGGAAGGTTCTGCAGAGTATCTCTCTTGACAAGGAGTATTTTGGTGAAGGTATTGCCATCTGGGAAGACAGGATTATTCAGCTTACCTGGCATGGATATGTTGCCTTAATCTGGGACAAAGAAACGTTTACCAGACTTGGCAGTGTTGTCAATCCTCATGACGGCTGGGGTATCACCCATGACGGCACACAACTGATCCTCAGTGACGGGTCATCCTATCTGTTCTTCTTGGACCCGGCGACCTTTCAGCAGCTTGACAGTATACGCGTAAAGGATGATGATAGTTTTGTGCCCAAGTTAAATGAACTAGAATACTTCTACCACAAAGTCTTCGCCAATGTATATTCCAACGATTTCATTGTCATGATAGATATTC
>JAUVGS010000136.1 GCA_030593665.1 Chitinivibrionales bacterium
GTCTAATGGCGCATTGCAGGGAACAATATGGCAGGTGACTGATAGTTGTTTTGCTTTTTCAATTAATTGCCCGGGCTCACTGGTTGCAATATGGCAATCGCAGGTATCAGATATACCCGTGAGAATATCAATAAGGGAATGTTCCGCACCACCCATGCGGCGTGCCCAGTGATTCAGAAAAAGGATAACAGGTTTCTTTTTACCAGACATAGCGTGCCTGTAACCGCTCATGTGCTTTGTTAACAAGGGATTCGGTAAAAGGTAGATTCCCTGCTATCTGTTGAATAGCATCGACGAGGGCATCCACATTATCAGGTTCAATTAACAGTCCGCATGTACCATGATCGAGGACCTCAGGAATGCCGCCGGTTGCGCTTGCAATAATAGGGACGCGGTGTGCCATTGCTTCCAGGAGAACAATGCCGAACCCTTCTGTTCCTTCAGGAATTTCCCTGGACGGCAGAATGAAAATATCTGCACGCTCGAATTCTTTTATAAGCTCTTCATCTGAAAGATTCTGTTTTATTGAAACAGAGTCATCCACCTGTAACGTGGTGCATAATGATATCAGGGTGGTTTGTTCGGGACCGTTACCAACGATAATAAAAGAGTAATTTTTCCGCGGTACCAATCGAGCTGCAGCCCGTATGAGATTTGCGTGTCCTTTATGCTTTACCAGGCGGCCGACACTGAGAACTGTACAGGCATCCGTGTGGCGGGCTTTTTTTATTACCTTCGAAGTATCCGGTATCAGGCGTGGCGGAACCGTTTCAATTGGGCACGTTACTGATACTGTTCGCAGTATCTTTTCGGAATAGGTTCCCAGAGTGTAAAGCTTCTCTGCTTTAAACAGGATTTGTTTGAGAATACTATTTTTAATAGAGGGTGTATGCAGCCCTACAAGTTCGGTGCCGTAGGTGTAGATAGAGTAGGGTTGTCGAATAATGCCGGAAAAAAGCCAGGGTATGAATGCTGCATAAATGTTGCCGCAGGCAACAGAAAGCATTCCCCGATATTGTTTACATAATCGAAGATAGGGAATTGTTAACAGCAGGAGAGAAAGTTTTCTGTTGATGGTGTCAAGGAAAGAGAAGTAATAGCGAACGTTTGCAGTTATCCCGGGATACCCATGAGAGTGGTGCTGAATCCCTCCAACGAGGACATGGTCTTGTTTGCTGTAACAAAACCTGACTATGCCATAGAGATATTTTTGTATACCGCCTATTGCCGGTGGAAAATCGAGGGTTATCAGAAGTTTCATACGCTATCCACCCCGGGTTGATCAATTTCACTTGCTGCCATGCTGGATTCCGATGATTTGCACTCTTCAGCCAATTGTATAAGCACACCGTTCCAGAACCAGAAATAGATATCTCCCGGAAAATAGTGGATATGGGTCCCGGTAATACCGACAATAGCAAAAATAATATTCAGTATAGCGATTCCCTTGGCAAGTGCAATACTGTCGGAGTTCTGTGAATGATCTATAATATACAGCCCTTTTAAAACGAAAATAATAAGTAAGGCAATAATAAAGATAAGGCCGGGATAGCCAAATTGGGCAAGGTAGGAAAAATAGAGGGAATCCGCTTTTAATGTCCCAAGGCCGCGTCCCAGAAACATATGAATAGGTTCCTTGGAGTATATCAGCAGGTCTCTCCAGAGTGAGAGCCGGGAAAGAAAGGAGTGCTCCTCAAAGGGATTGTAGAGCGCAGAGGTTCTGCTTGCAATAAGAAGATCAAATTCCTCCTGGTTGGAAAATTGACTTGAGAGTGCGGTAACACCGGACTCAATGGTGTATCCTGACTGGAAGGTTTCAGCAAAGTATTGGTAGCTGACAACGACAGCAAGAGTAATTATAAAAATTATTAAACGTCGGTTGTTGCCTTTTATCCTGAAGAAGACCGGCCATATTAAAAAGGTGGCAATGACACCGATCCAGCTCGATCGCACAGAGGTTATTAATGCGGCATAGAGAAGGACCGGTATTAGAAAAATAAGAAAGAGAGGCATTTTGTTCTTAGACCAGACAAAGCACATGAGAATACCGATTATTGCCAGTTGCACATAGTCCGCAAGTACAACCGACGCTTGAAAGATTGAGAATGGCCTGGCAAGGCCTTCAATAAACAGGGTTGTAAATTCGATAGAAGAAAACCATATGGTCTCAGCCCTGGAAAATCCATTGTAAAGCTGATGAAATCCATAGAGCGATGCGGCGATACCGATAATAATAGTTATATACCAGAATCGTTTCAAATGAGGAGTTTCATTATAAAAAACTGTGCCGACAAAAAAGAAGAGAACCGGAGGGCCGAAGTTCTTGAATTGTGCAAGAGCCACTGAAACAGGAAGATAATTAAAGAAAAAGGTGCGAATGATCAGGTAACAGAAGTATATGAATATTACTGTGGGTAAACGGGTTGTTGCGTGTTCCTGACTTCTCCGGTCTTTAAATTCAAAGAAAAGGCCGAGAAGAATAAAAGCAAGAAAGAGGTCTCCAATAATAATGAGCGGGTCAACCTCGGGCCGTTCATACACCAGGTAATAGAGACGGCGGATGTAAGGGATAAAGGGAGAGATTATAAACACGGCATACAGACCGATAAGCGGCCTGCGCAAAACCGGATAAAACAGCAAAATTGCAATAATTATAACCAGTTCCAGCCGGCCGGGAATATGGATAAGCTTAAAGGCAATGAAATGCCCTATCAGGGCGGCAAAGATGAGAATTGCCAAGTGTTTAAGGTGTTTTTTCATTTGAAAAAATATACCTTAGTCTGTTTATTGTCAGGTCATTACTTTAGTAAAGAGAGATAGAGCCGTTCATATTTTTCCGCAATAATGGCTATGTCAAACATTTTTTTAACCACGGTTCTGCCGGTCGTTTCAAATGATTTTCTTAAGCTGCTGTCTGAAAGGACACGGTCAATGCCCTGCAATAGATCTGAATCATTCAGCCGCAGGCCATTATAGTTATTTCTTATAATTTCCCTGATCCCCGGATTATCGACAGCCACAACTGCAGTACCGCAGGCCATAGCTTCGATTGCCGGTACACCAAATCCTTCGTAGGAGCTCGGCATACAATACAGCCACGATTCCTGATACGCCGCTATAAGTTCCTTTTCAGAGATATTCCCGGTAAAGGTAACATTTGCACCGGTACAACGCTGCGGACCGACAATGGTCAGTGTGCAGTCAGGATATTTTTTAAGAATATCATTAGTGAACAGGTGTAATAAATAGTCACCTCGTTTTCGGCTGTTTAGGTCACCGAGAAAAAGAATTGAAGGATTATGGGTCTTCTGTGTGCCGGGTGAATAGGTATCTAAAGGGACCCCGCAGGGGATGACATTCCGTACTAATGGCAAAGCCCGGGCTGTTGCCTTTGAAATAGCTGTTTTTGCACCTTTATGCATGCAGGAAACCCATTCAAAGCAGTAAAAAAGGCTTTGGTATACCTTACGGGACAGTTTCTGAGCATGGCATGCTTCCGAGAGGGCTGACCCGTAGAATGTTCGTACACGATGGTGCCCGCCGCGGGTAAGATAATCATCGCCATGGTAATGGAAAATATCAAAATCACCTTCTCCAATCCGGCTGAAAGAGATCGCCGGATCAAATTTTTTCAGTACCTTTCCCCGATGGATATACGAGAGCGTAACAAGATTGTACCGGGCATCATCGGGCCGCGGGCTGAACGAGAAGCAGGTACAGGTATGCCCCCGGTCAACCAGTGCGTTTGCAAGGCGGTGCACCTGGCAGGATACGCCATTGGGCCTGTCTGACGGTAATTCTTTATTGAAGAATGCGATTTTGATACCCACACCTCCTTTAAATTTTAGATTTTAGATTTCAACCCTGAACCATGAACCTTTGAACGTTTTCTATATAAGAAATACATAACGGAAGCGGATACTGCCATACAACAATGCGCCGAAAAGAACGAATGGCGATATTAGAAACGAGATGAATTCGCGTACCCATTGTATCGGGTTGTTAACAAATGGCAAACCTGCACGCCTCGTAGTGGCAGCAACGATAATACAAAAATCGATTGCGGCAAATAGAACTAATGTGTTGCTCAATGAAATGATACTGCCGATCAGCAGTAAATGGGCTATAAAGACCATGAGAATGTTGGGTGGATAGGGCATACCGATCTGCTTTCGATATAACTGTTTGTGCTTCCGGAAAAGAAGCGGGTCAAAACGGCGATTGATACAGTTTTTAAGCAGGTCCCATTTTTCGTTTTTTCGAAATCGATGTGCAACATGTATATCAGACGAGTAACCGATACTATGCCCGGCTTCAATGAGCGAATAAGCCAGATCAACATCCTCCCGCTGTACGGTAAAACGCTCATCGAACATATTTACAACAAGGAGCGTTTCCCGGCGATAAAAAATATTATTTGTTCTGTATCCCCTCTTTTCCAACCGTTTGAATTCTTTATACGCACCAGCCCGTATATCCTCTGCTACTATTTCCGTCAAACCTTCCACACCGATCATATCGGGATGATTATTCAGGTATGCAACAGCATGTACTATCCATTTTTCCGCAGGCCGGCAATCGTCATCAATGAAGGCACAGATAGTACCACGGGCAGCGGTAATGCCCGCATTTCGCTTCCTGGAGATACTTTTATCAGGAACGTGGAGCCACCGAACATGGGGATAGGTGTTTTCCAGGTGGTCCACTGGATAATCGGCAACGATAATGATTTCAACAGGAACAGATTCCCATACCGTATCATTACATGAAGATATGAGATCCTCAATGTACGGTTCCCGGTGAGAAGGTACAATGATTGATACTACCGGTATTACTGTTTCCTGCACAATATTTTCTCCAGGCGTTCGATCTGCTTGTGCCAACTGTTTTGCAGAGCCGTTTGTATAGCGTGTAATCGGATGTTTTGATTTGATTCCATTGACAATTTTTGTGTTATTTTACCCGCATCATAATTGCAGCTCGAACCGGTTATAATGTATCCGTTCTCGCTGTCCGTGATTATTTCCCTGTTCGATGGTATTGCTGAAGCGAATACTATTATACCATAGGAGAGCGCTTCAAGGATTGCAAAAGAATGGCCGCCTTCGTAACGAGATGATGCGAGCATGAAGGGGCAGGTTGTATACCAGGTGTGCATCTCTTCAAAAGGTACGGACGATACATTAGTCACACCGGCTAAATCGGACCCGGTATAGCGAGACAGCGTTTCAAAGTCAACCCCGGTGCCGACACAGGTAAGCCTTGCATCCGGAAACTCATTTCTCAGCAGGGAGAATGTTCGCAAAGAATGCGCAAGGCCTTTTTTCCAGGTAACATTTCCGATACAGAGAAAATGGGGTGAATCAGCAGGGGTGTTAAGCCAGTAACCCTCTGTTTGGGGAGTAACCCCATTGGGAACATAGATGAGTTTATGTTTGACTGAGAGGTATTTATTGCCGATATATACTATTTCATGTTCAGTACCGCTCATACAGTAGGTCGCAAGCTTAAGCATTATACGTAAAAGTGGAAAACGGAAACAGAGGGATTTCCACGTTGTTGGCGCAGTAATAATACGGCGGGGCAGTTTTCTTTCAATAGTATACGCATATTCTTCCCATCCATGGTTATGGAGTATAATGCAGGTTTTCAGTTTAAACAGTTTTATAATGATTGCACAGAACACCGCATCAGTTGACCGGGCAATTATCCAGTCAGGAGGATGAAAGAAACTGAGTATATACCGGATGCAGAGTTTCACTGCAAAAATGAGATAGCTGTCTGACAATAATGAACCTCGTGTAATAATAGTGGTGACATGCCCATTACTTTTAAGCCCGGCTGCCAGTTCTTTCATGGACCGACCGACTCCGCCGTAGGAATTCTGTGGTATATCTGCCGCAAACCATATATTCATTGGCACAGTTCCTTTCTTTGGTTCCGGCCGGGAACCGGTGGCTCGTACAGGGTGCGCCAGTCTGTAAGGAAATCACGATATAACGATATACAGTGTAACAGTGAAGAGAACCCATCCTCCGTTTCAGCCTGGAGGTGCAGGGTTATACATATCGGATAATGCATACGCTTAACCTGATTAATGATCGGCGAGCGAACAAGTGTTGCAGCATGTCCATAAAAAGGATGACATGACGGAAAGTATACTGCATTGGAATTCAGTACTACGGGACCGAAACAGTGACTGGTAA
>JAUVGS010000157.1 GCA_030593665.1 Chitinivibrionales bacterium
CTGGAAAATGCTGCGAGTATTGCCGGGCTGGTCCTGACAACCGAATGTATTGTTTCTGAGAAACCGTCAGATGAGAAAGAGGGTGCTGGAATGCCTCCTGGTGGTATGGGCGGTATGGGTGGTATGGGCGGTATGATGTAGGAATATGCTCCATGGTACCATAGATTTTGAACAATTATTATCAAATGCCATGGAAGAATTTCTTCCATGGCATTTATCATCCTTTATAGAATAGTATTGTATGGAAGAGGTGCGGTTATCTGAACGAGAGACACGGGTTCTCGAGGCGATTGTTAGAAACTATGTCATGACTGCTGCGCCGACGGGATCACGTTGTATTTCGAAGATGAAGGATTTTAAGCTTTCTCCGGCAACCATTCGAAACGTTATGGGTGATCTGGAGGAGAAGGAGCTTATTACACAACCACATACCTCAGCCGGGCGTGTACCGACGGATAAAGGATACCGGTTCTATGTTGACCGGTTGGTTAAATCAGTTGCTCTGCCGCAACAGGTGAAGGATCAGATTAAACAGGATATTACGCATATTGAACCGTCTGATTTACACATGCTTATGGAAGCAACGTCAAAGGCGCTCAGTAAAGCGACTGACCAGCTTGGAGTGATTCTTTCGCCAAAACTCAGTGCCGGTATTTTTCGTCATTTACATATTCACCCCATTGGCTCCCAGCGATATCTCATGAATGTAACCATCGATACGGGGTTTGTCAAATCGATAATCGTTGAACTTGCCACAGAGGTTGACCAGGAGAAAATTGAGGCTGCGTGTCGTATTATCAACGAACGATATTACGGTATGGCTCTCGATGAACTTTTTCTCCAGGAAGAGGATACTTTCTCTGATGTGGATTCGTATAACCTTGGGGTTATCAGGTTCTTTATCCCATCGATACAGAAAATGCTTGAAAACGATTATGAAGATGAAGTGTTCACTGAGGGGAAAACAAATATTCTTTTAAAACCGGAATTTTTCAATAAAGAGCAGGTAAGTTCGATTATAGAAGTATTGGAAGAAAAACGCCTTCTCATGCATATCTTTGGAGAAAGGAAAGAGACTCGCAGCCATGTTGTTGTTTCTATTGGCGGCGAAATAGAAAAAGGGGTGTTCAGTTCATTCAGCGTGGTAAAAACTTCCTATCAGGTTGGAAGTATGCATGGCCGTCTCGGTATTATCGGCCCCAAAAGAATGCCATACCCTTTCTTAATTTCAGCAGTTGATTATACGTCAAAAGTGCTGGGTGAATTGTATACATAATAATTCATTACATTGCATAGGATAAGAAAAAATAGAAAACAACGGGATAAATAGAGGTTGACTATGGCAAAGAAGAAAAAGGAAAAAACGGAAAAACAAGTATTGAAACAAACCGATACCCCAAAGAACGGTAAGCAGGATTCTGCACTGAGGCAAGTATCTCCTGAAGGTGGCACAGAAGCAGATGGCGAACGGAAAGAAAAAGAGGAGGATAAAGACCCTGTTGTTACTCTTGAAGAGGAATTGAAGGAACAGAAAGATAAATATCTGCGGTTAATGGCTGAGTTCGATAATTATAAGCGGCGTACGAGCAAGGAGTATGAACGTCTTGTTGAGTTGGCCAACGAACGCCTGATGCTGAATATAATAGAAGTACGGGAGAATTTTGAGCGGGCGCTCTCAATGGCTGATGAAAAACATGATTTTGCCGGTTTTCTCGAAGGCATGAAACTGATTTTTGACAAGTTTGAAGGTATTCTTAATAAGAATGGATTAGTCGTATTTACGGAAGTTGGAGATGAGTTTGATCCGGGGATTCATGAAGCTATGGTGAAAACCCCGCATGATGAAATTTCTGAGGATCACATCATCCAGATATATGAAAAGGGTTATAAATTAAAAGATCGTGTGATTAAGCATGCTAAGGTAATCGTTTCTGCGGGAATACCGGAAGATTCAAATGATGAAAATAAAGAAGAAGCTGAAGTTACAGTACCCGAAGAATAAAAAAATAAAAGAAGAATAATGTATATAAATTAAATAAGGTAAAGGAGGATCATATGGGGAAGATTATTGGCATTGATCTTGGCACAACAAATTCGTGTGTGGCAGTTATGGAAGCTGGTAAGCCCGTTGTTATTCCGAATCCTGAAGGCGGTCGGACCACACCCTCTATTGTTGCTTTCTCGAAAACCGGTGAACGTCTTGTTGGAGCTATTGCAAAACGTCAGGCAGTGACAAATCCGGATGATACCGTTTATTCTATTAAACGATTCATGGGGCGTCGGCATAATGAGGTTGAGTCGGAAGAAAAAAACGTTCCCTATAAAATTGTAGGAGGTCCAAGTGATCTGGTAAAAGTACATGTCAACAATAAAGACAATACACCGCCGGAACTTTCTGCAATGGTTCTGCAATATCTTAAGAAAGCAGCGGAAGATTATTTGTGAACTGAAGTTAAAGAAGCGGTTGTAACCGTGCCGGCCTATTTTAATGATTCACAACGTCAGGCAACCAAGGATGCCGGGAAAATAGCAGGCCTTGATGTAAAGAGAATTGTCAACGAACCGACTGCTGCCTCCCTGGCATACGGTCTTGATAAGAAAAATAGCGAGATAATAGCGGTGTATGATCTGGGTGGTGGAACTTTTGATATTTCAATACTTGAAATTGGTGACGGAGTGTTTGAGGTGAAATCAACCAACGGTGACACCCATCTTGGCGGTGATGATTTTGATCAGGTTCTTATTGATTATATCGCAGATGAGTTTAAAAGAGATAATGGCGTGGATCTTCGCCAGGACAGCATGGCATTGCAGCGTCTCAAAGAAGCTGCGGAAAAGGCAAAATGTGAATTGTCAACTGCGATACAGACCAATGTTAACCTGCCCTTTATTACCGCTGATGCAAATGGACCGAAACATCTTGACGTCGGTATTACCCGCGCAAAGTTTGAATCTCTTGTTGAACATTTAATTACTCGTTCTGCCGGTCCATGCGAAAAAGCAATTACCGATGCTAAAATCAATGTGTCGGATATTAAGGAGATTATTCTTGTCGGAGGATCAACCCGTATTCCTGCAGTACAGAAGCGTGTGGAAGAAATCTTCGGAAAAGCACCGAACAAAGGGGTAAATCCGGATGAGGTGGTTGCGGTTGGCGCAGCGATACAGGGCGCAATTCTTGGCGGCGATGAATCCGTTAAAGATATACTGTTACTTGACGTTACACCATTGTCTCTTGGTATCGAAACGCTCGGTGGTGTCATGACAAAGCTTATTGATCGCAATACCACTATTCCGCAAAAGAAAAGCCAGGTTTTCTCCACGGCAGCGGACAATCAACCTGCGGTTTCTATCATGGTGTACCAGGGTGAGCGTGAAATGGCAGCGCACAATAGACTGCTCGGCAAGTTTGATCTCGTCGGTATCCCATCGGCGCCGCGCGGTGTCCCGCAGATTGAGGTAGCTTTTGATATCGATAAAGACGGTATCATTCATGTTACGGCCAAAGATATGGGAACCGGTAAAGAACAGCAGATAAAAATCGAATCATCAAGCGGATTATCAGAGAGTGAAGTGGAGCGGATGGTTAAAGATGCGGAAGCACATGCTGAACAGGATAAAAAGGAGCGTGAAAAAGTTGATGTGAAAAATAATGCTGACCAGATGATTTTCCAGACAGAGAAAACATTGAAAGAACTTGGTGATAAGATATCTGCAGAGGATAAAGGTACTATCCAATCAGCGCTTGATGATCTGAAGGAAAAAGCAAAAGGTGATGATATCGAAGCTATTAAAGCGAGTATGGAAACATTAACCCAGGCTTCACATAAAATGGCTGAAGAGATGTACAAGCAGCAGGCAGCAGCAGGAGCCGCTCAGGGTGGACCGCCGGATGCGGATACCGCCGCTACTGGTCAACAACAGACTAACGGTGGAGAACAATCAGCAGGCGCAGATACCGGCAGTAGCAAAAATGATGATAAAAGAGATGGTCCGATTGACGCGGATTTTGAAGTGGTAGATGACGATAAATAGATAATTCAAGAAGAAGTCTGAAACCTGAATCGGGTTGTGCTAAATGAGAATACTCGTTGTGGATGATTCGAGAACTATGCGTAAGTTTTTAGTGAACCATCTGAAGAAAACAGGTATTACAAAAATTTTTTAAAGCATCAGATGACAGGGAAGCACTCAATGTTATTTTTGGAAATTTACCGATTGAGTTGGTCCTTCTGGATATGAACATGCCGGTTATGGATGGTATGGAATGTTTGCAGGAGATTCGTGAAAGTCATCATCTGAAGAATATACCGGTAATGATGGTAACCTCAGAGTCTGATAAATCCCTGGCCGAAGAAGTTATTAAGGCTGATACGAATGACTATCTGGTCAAACCTTTTAAATTTGAGCAGTTACGGGATAAGGTTCGTAAGTTTTTATAAAAAAATATTGTTGTGGAAATATGTATACACCGGTATGCGTTTATTTTCTCATTTGTTCGAAATAGGATGATACGAATATTATGGCTAAAAGGGATTATTACGAAGCTCTGGGTGTCTCAAAAGATGCCGGTGAAGATGAGATAAAAAAGGCTTATCGAAAACAGGCAATTAAGTATCATCCGGATAAGAACCCGGGAAATACGAAAGCGGAAGAAAAATTTCGGGAAGCAACCGAGGCCTATGAAATATTAAAGGATGCTGATAAACGAGCGAAATACAACCAATTTGGTCATGCTGCTTTTGAAGGCGCTGCCGGTGGCGGATTTAGCGGATTTGGAGGCTTTGATCTTTCTGACGCCTTACGCGCTTTTATGAATGATTTCGGCGGCGATTCGCTATTTGGTGATGTCTTTGGTTTTGGCGGTTCCTCTCGACGGGGACGGAGAAGAACCGGCGGCATGCGTGGTAATGACCTGCAGGTACGGTTGAAATTAACGTTACAGGAAATCAGTAATGGTGTAAAGAAAAAGATAAAAGTACGCCATAAAACCACCTGTGATGAATGTCGTGGCACCGGTTCACGCAGCGGTGAAAAGGTTGACTGTTCTCAGTGTGGCGGAGCCGGTCGGGTCCGTCATGTACAAAATTCCCTGTTCGGGCAGATCGTGCAGGAAACAGCCTGTCCAGCATGTCATGGTGAAGGCTCTATTGTCAAGGATCCCTGTGTTAAATGCGGCGGCAGCGGGAGAAAAACAACGGAAACAACCGTAGCCGTTGATATTCCTCCTGGTGTCGCAGAGGGAAACTATATCAGTGTTCCCGGCAAAGGTGATGCCGGCCTGTATGGCGGGCCTGCAGGAGACCTGATTGTTCTTATCACTGAAGAGACCGATGAATTCTTCGAACGGCATGGTATTGATGTCATTTGTTCGGTTGATGTCAGTTTTTCTGAGGCTGCTCTTGGTAGTGCAAAGACAATACCTTCCATTGATGGGAAAGTGAGCTTGAAAATTCCGGCGGGTACCCAGTCGGAAAAGGTATTCGGAATGCGCGGGAAAGGATTGCCGGTACTCCATGGACATCAACGTGGCGACCAACTGGTTAAAAAACATGTCAGCACACCGACAAAATTGAATAAAGAACAGCGTGAACTGTTTGAAAAAATAGCCGTGCTTGAGAAAAAGCCCGGGAATGTTTTCGAACGGGCGAAAGAAATATTTAAATAATAGGGATTAATCTTTATAATCGATTTTATCGAGTATCGAATGAATATATGAAAGCTCCTGTGTGACAGCCTGCGATTT
>JAUVGS010000580.1 GCA_030593665.1 Chitinivibrionales bacterium
ATTGTCCCGCTTTTCACGCTATGCGTTGGCAAAGGGAAGATTGTTGTATGAAAACAAATGAGCTTACAGAACAGGTATTAATAGAATTTGAAAATTTAGAGCTGCTTTGCGATGAAACAGTCTTTCTGTTACAGGACGTTAAGGGCAGGGACGCGACTGTCCGGGAGCGGGCCGCAGCCGGATACTTTCTTGCGCAGTTTTATTCGGGAGTCGAGAATATTCTTAAGCGGTTTGTAAAAAATTCCGGCGAAGAACTTCCTTCGGGTGGTTCATGGCATATTGAATTAGCCCGGATGTTCACAGAAGGGTCTGAAAGTTCTATGCCTAAAATATTTAATTCTGAAAAATACGCTGTTTTCGGAGAGTACCGCAGATGCAGACATGCGGTTAGAAACAGCTATGGCCATAAACTTTTATGGGATAAGCTGGAACCGGCACTGGAGGAATTACCGCGGTTTTACAGATGGTTTGAGAATAGAGTAAATGAAGAGTTGGGAATTAAGAATTAAAATGGAGATTAGTGTGAAGAAAAAATACCGGAAAAAAACCGGCAACAGGCGCTGCCGGTGTTTACTTTAACGGGGAATCAAATAAATCTTATGATAAATATATGGCGGATAAAAATCAATTCAGTATTAATCATGAGAAATTATATAGCGATGTGGAAAAGTACGAAGTTATACGAAATGTGATGTATGGCCTGGCAGGAGGTTTCGGGCTGGGTTTTACAATTTCTATTCCTTTTTAGAGAATGAATAAATTTTGATATATAACTATACGGATGATAAAATACTACCTGGAAGGGTTGTTACACATAGGAAGGGGTAAAATATGATAATGGAAGAACAAATACAACAATGTGTAACTGCCGCGAAAAAATACGGCGCGAAAAAAGTGGTGCTTTTCGGCAGTGCTCTTTATGATCCTGAACACGCGCGGGATATTGACCTTATTGTAAACGGCGTCAGCGGCTGGGATGTAATACGGATGGGTGCTGATATGGAGGATCGTGTTAATGTACCTGTGGACGTTGTATCCGGAGATGAAAACGGGGAGTTTATAAAGATGAATTTCAGAAGGGGAAAAGTGCTTTATGAATGTTGACGAGCCGGTCTTAGAGGTTGAAATTCAGAAAAAAACTCATAAAAGAGATTCTTCGTGAGATTGATAAACTTCTTGAAGATACCAATGATACAGAGGTCACAGCTCAGGCAGACACAGTAGTATCACAAACAATGAATGTTACCGTTAATGTCATTGCTGTAGACGCTAATTCATCCGGCAGTATTGTAAAATACTTATGGGACATAAACGCGGACGGCTGGGATGACAGCACTGATGCGGCATCGTATACCTTCAGCAAACCGCAAGGCGGCGGTAGGGATGTAATCTGGTGAGCCCGGCGATGATGACGGTGTTATAAGTACCGATACATTTGCCATACTCTTCAACCGGGTTCCGTCCTCTTCCTTTCTAACCGAAGAAAGCATTCGGAATAAAGTATTGTAACAAAT
>JAUVGS010000512.1 GCA_030593665.1 Chitinivibrionales bacterium
TGTTTCTGACAAAAAATGCTCCATATTATGTTTTATTTATACTTATTTATAAATTTGAAAGGAGTTTTCTATGTTTAATTGGCAAAAAACCTTTAATAACATTGAGTTTTATTAATCCAACGGACTATTGTAACAATAGAAAAAGGATTGCCTGATAAATTATAGGAAATTAGATTTTTAATAGATAATATATGCAAATTATTGTACAATACAAAATGAGGTAAGTGTTTCTAAATTATTTCTGTTAAACATGCGTTATCCCCAATAGAATGAAGAGGGTTGTACCATACGATGAATGCGAAACTGTGGGGAGTCAGAGGGTCTCTTCCGGCACCGCTGGAACCGCAAGAAATTGAACAGCGTCTAAAAGCTGTTCTTGAAGGATTTTTTGAAAGCGGTTATCAGTCAAAAGATGATGTCGATGTATATCTTTCCCAGCTTCCTCAGGAAACGCGGGGAGGCTTTGGCGGTAATACGCCTTCATGCGAAGTGTTCACTGAAGATATCAGTATCATCATCGATGCCGGCAGCGGTATTCGTCGTAAGGGTTATGAGTTGGTTAATGGTCCTTGCGGCATAGGCGAAGGGGAAGTGCATCTGTTTTTTACCCATTTTCACTGGGACCATGTAATCGGATTACCCTTTTTTGCCCCGGTCTTTATTCCAAAAAACCGGATTCATGTCTATGCTATTCAACCGGAGGTTGAGGATATACTCCGGCTGCTGTTCCGGAAGCCTAACTTCCCGGTCCCCTATGATCAGCTTGGTGCAGAATTTGTTTATCACCGCCTGGAGCCGAGAACGCAGTTGCAGATTGGTTCTTTAAAAATAACGCCCTATCAACTCGATCATCCCGACCCCTGTTGGGGATACAGAATCACGGATGGTGAACGTGTGCTTGCGTATTGCGTCGATACGGAATGTACGCGTGCCAACCGGAAGGATCTTGGAGATGACCTGCCCCTGTACCAGCAGGTTAACACCATGATATTTGATGCACAGTATACCCTGATTGAGTCAATAATCAAGGGAAATTGGGGACATGCTGCCGCTACGATTGGACTGGATGTTGCCTTGCGTGAGGGTATAGAAAAGGTCGTTTTTATGCACCATGATCCTGCTGCGGATGATCTGAAAATAGCAAAGGCACGTAAACAGACTGAAGAATACCTGGAATATGCAACAAGGCAGTTGAGAAAAGAGGGTAAGGAACCGCAAGACCTTAAATGGATTTTTGCGCATGAGGAGATGGTTATCACTATATAGTTGTTATTTTCTTCAGGTGCCCTTCAGGGTATAACATTGCGTATATGGAAATTCTTAGAAATTCATTTCTTAGATTTTCCTATGCCCTTTGGGTAGAAGCAGAGCGTCTTTTGCTTAACGCACTGTAAAATCTCCTTTTTCTGTTAAAAAACGTTGTGATGATGTTTGAGTTTGTAAACAATCTTTGATTTTCCCTCCTTCAATAAAGCTTTGGAGGACACGAGATTTTGGATTTTTTCAATCCCCAATCAGCATTCCACAATCCGCAATCATACAATTTTGGATTTCAACCTCTGAACCTTGGAACAGTTACTCATACCTTAAGGCTTCAATCGGGTTCATGCGGGAAGCCTTAATTGCGGGATACAGCCCGAAAACAATTCCCACTCCGACAATAATACAGAACACATATATAATATGGGAGAGGACGACATAAGGCTCAACGGCCCCGTCGGTCGATTTTTTAATACCTTCTCTAAAAAGCATCGTTACCATTCCAAGGAAAACACCAACGGTGCCGCCGGTAAGGCTCAGGGTGGTTGTCTCGGAAATAAACTGGACGAAAATCTGGAGATTTCCGGCGCCAAGTGCTTTACGGATGCCTATTTCATAAATACGCTCTGATACGCTTGAGAGCATGACATTCATAATACTCAATCCGCCGACGAGTAATGAAACAACGGAAATGACTGCCATAAGGATACTGACATTATCAAGCATGCCGCGAATTTCTTCAAGCCATTCTGCGGTGCGGAATTCAAAATCTTCAACACCGCGATGCCGCTCCTTGAGCACCTGCGAAATGGTGTGTGCCTGTGTTTGTATTATTTCCGGATCGGTCACCGAGATGCGCAGGGAGCCGGGATTCGGATCAGCGCCGGTTACATACTGTTGCATGGTTTTGAC
>JAUVGS010000120.1 GCA_030593665.1 Chitinivibrionales bacterium
CACTAATTACAAGAGCCGCTGAAAAACTATGTAAACTGCTCTCTGAAAGAAAAGTTACATACCCCGGCACTAAATTAATCTTGCAATTTCAGATTGAGAAAAACACGCAACGATAAAAATGGCCTATGTCCAGAGTTCTGATCCGGTGATTTTCACCAGGCAAAGATACTGTTGATGAAATAGTATAATTCTCTGGCGTGCATTCACGTCCGCCATTGAGGAGGTTTTGCATGAAGAAGTGTTACGCCCTTTTCATGGTACTCTGCGGTTTCGCGGTTCTGTGTACCGCACAGACGGTTCCTGCGTTTCATGCGGGAGAACTGTTAACGTTCAGCGATGGAACCGTTTTGAAACCGCAGGGAGATATGATCTGGTATGCCGTACCCTGTGTGGTTGACTGGAATGGTGATGGGAAAAGGGATCTGTTGGCCGGTTATTTTGAAAATGGCAATGTTTACCAGTTTATTAATACCGGCTCCAATATCCAGCCGGCCTTTGATAAAGGAGATGAGGAAAAACTGCAGGCTGATGGTACTCCGATCTCAGTTTACGCTAATTGATGCCTCGGAGCTGCTCCGCAGGTTGCGGATTGGGATGAAGACGGCGATTATGATTTGCTGGTAGGTTCAAGGGATGGCTTTATCTGGCTATTCATTAATACTGGTTCGACAACAGCCCCTGTGCTTACATCAAAGGGAAAAATACAGGCAAATGGAGTCGACCTGGACGCAGGATTCAGCGCACACCCGGTTGTTGTTGACTGGAATAATGACGGTAAAAAGGATCTGGTTATAGCAACCCAGGATGATGGGGTTCGTGTGTATTTGAACACAGTTTCCAACGCAGCGCCCGCATTTTCCGGTTTTACGGTTGCCGTTACCAATATAGCTATACTCAATCGTTGTTCAGCGGAAGTGTATGATCTTAATGGGGACGGTAAAAAAGACATTATTGCAGGCGAAAAAGAAGGAGGTGTCTACTTTTACGAAAACACCGGAACTGATGCGTCACCAGAAATTTCGGCACAGGGAAAGAAAATGAAATTGACAAGCGGTCAGGAAATAACGATGCATGGAAGCGCGCATATCGATATGGTCGATTGGGATGGTAACGGATCTATGGATTTGATAGTCGGTGTGAGTCAGGCTGATATACACATATTTCTTAATGCACAGTCTGTTAATATCAACAATGAAAAAAAACATTTACAGTACGAAACCGGCCTGGCCGATATTTTAATAAGACAGAATGGTAACAAACGGGAAATTAACCTGTTTATTCCAACTGCCGGCGTCTACAAAATTACAGCATATTCTCTTAATGGGAGAGAAAGTCCTTTTATGATTAATGATTTTTTTACCAGGGGAACGCACAAAATATCATTGAACTCTTTGTTGTTTTTACAAAACGTCTCACTTTTTGAGGTGCAATCTGGAAATCGGAAAATTGTAAAAAAGGGGATAATTATTGAATGAAATGTTCTTGTATGACTTTAAGCAAAAAGGTAGTGCTCATGGAAAGGCTTTTCAGTAATTTCAGAATGGGAACGTGCAGTCAGCCGATACGGGGTTTAACGTTTTTATTCCTCTCTTTCACTCCTCTGTTTGCGCAGATGAAAGCTGTGAAACTTTCCTTACTATTCATCGTGTCATTGTGTATACAAATGGCATGGCCGGATGAAGTAACCGTGACATTGCAGAATGGCGTAAATGACTATACCGGGTGCAGTGATATTCATATCGGGAATGAAGAAGATAATCCCTGCTCTGACGGAGTAAACAGCGGGGAATATACTAAGCTGGTTCTGACCTTTTTCAAGTGTTGAGAAGGCGACATTACATGGGCCAGGGTGGCCCTTGCATTCGACCTTTCCGCCATTCCTGCGGACGCGGTTATCAGTACTGCGGAATTAGCCGTGTATAAGTTCGGCGAGTTTATGCTTGCCAAAGGAAAAGCTGATAATAAAATTCATACCATAACCACTCACTGGCAGGAATCCGGAACCAATTGGAGCCAGCCGTGGGCAACGGAAGGTGGCGATTTTGTGACGCCGGAGATTGACAAATATCATTACGACGGCACGGAAAATAATGTATGGCAAACTTTTCATGTAACCGCAACGGTGAAAGAATTTCATGCGAATCCCGATAAAAACTATGGATTTCTGATAATTTCCGATCCTGATAATGACGACGACATACAGGCTAGCTATTACCATTCATCGGAATCTTCCGATACGGAGAAACGGCCTAAATTAATGGTTACCTATGAAGGGACTACACATAGTGCCGGCCATATATCAAAAAGTATAAAACAAAATATAAAGATACAAATAACACCGAATTCTGTTTTACTTCTATTGCCCTTCAGCGGTAATTATTCCATAGCCATTTCGGATATTCTGGGGAGAAAGATTTGTTCGCATACTGTAAAGAACGGCCGGGGCAGGTATGAAATGCCGCTTCCCGCAGCATCGGGTGCGTATATTGTCAACGTATGCACTTCGGAAGAAAAAGCGGCGGGGAAGTTCTGGTTTGTACGGTAGCTTTAGCGATTTAAAAAGGAAAAACAATTGAATGGTAGCGAATAATCTGAAAAAATGAACCGGGAAGTTGAAAGAAAGGATGATAAATCCTATGATTAGATTGGAATTATTCTATCGATTTTTACTTCTGTGTGTGATTTTATCGTGCGCTTCGGTTGTTGCACAGCAGAATATCAGCGGTGCTCAGTCCGGCACGCTCGGGCCGGGTGAATATCTTGTAACCGGTGGTATTACCGTTTCATCAGGTAACACACTAATCATTAAACCGGGCACGAAGTTTTTCCATAACGGAAACCATAAATGGGAGATATCCGGGGAGCTGCGTGCTGAAGGCGCCCGGGAAGACAGCATTTACTTTATACGAAAGGACGCTGTGGAAGGACACCGCTGGGGAGGACTTCGTTTTCAGAGCGGGGCGCCAGCTTCGGTACTTGATTATTGTGTGATCGACCATTGTTATATGAGCAGCTATAACGGTCCCAGCTCAAGCATAATGGTAAATTCCACGGGATTAACGTTAAAGCATAGCCGGGTTTCCAACGCTGCCTGTAACAATGACTTCGGAGGCATTTATGCAAAAAGTTCCGTTATCCTGATAGACAGTTGTCTTATTGTCAATAATAAGGCGGTCAATCATCCCAAGGGAATGGGAGTGTTTCTGGATAATTGCGATAATGCAAAAATCCTGCATTCCGTAATAGCGTTTAATAAAAGTGACGGCGCCTGAAGCACTTGCGGCGGAGGTGGGGTCCACCTTGAAAGCTCAAATACGCTGATTTCGCACTGTCTTATTTACAGGAATGAACTAACAAATGGTTTTGCCGGCGGTATGGGGGGCGGCGGTATTCTGGCAAAAGGAAATTGTACCGTTACGCTGATTAACAACACAATAGCCTATAACAGCACAAAAAATGTTGGAGGCGGCATCTGTACGCACGGCGACGGCGGCGCCGCAACATTTACAGGAAAGAACAATATTATTTATCACAACAGCGCAAAGGATAACACCCAGTATGGTTCGGTATATTCAGGAGGCACTACTACACTCACCTATTCCTGTATCTCACAGACATTAACCGGCACCGGCAATATAGAGGATGATCCAATGTTTCTGAATTCAGATGAGGATGACTATCATCTTAAAAACGGTTCTCCCTGTATCGATGCCGGAGATCCGAATTCTCCTCTCGATCCTGACAACACACGGGCAGATATGGGCGCTTTGTATTATGATCAGGGAACCGGTATTATTATTGAAAATCCGTTTGTTTCTCAATTTGAATATAACATTTATCAAGCCAATTCCGGCGTTTTTAATCAGGCAATCACTATCTGCTATCAGCTCCCGCATGCGGTTAATGTAGAGCTGGTAATCAACAACGCAGCCGGACAAAAAGTGTGTGCGATTGTTAACAGCAGGGTAATGGCAGGCAGCCATCAGGTGATCTGGGACGGCAAAAATGATGCTGGATACAACGTAGTCCCGGGTATATATTTTTATCGCTTTTCAGCAGGTTCTTACCGGGATGTACTGAAAATACCGTTGGTGCGATAAATGACGAAAACAGGTAAAATAGCTATTTGTAAACTAAAGGAAACTGTATAATGAAAATTATAAAACTTTTCTTACTGTGTGTTGTGTTATGGTTTGCTCCCCTGTTCGCTCAGGATGGCTGGAAACAGGTAACCACTTCCGCTACCTGGGCAGCCAGAGGCGAACACTCTTTTGTTGTCTATGACGGGAAAATGTGGATACTGAAGGGCCTGGATTCGCAAAGCGAAGATTATAAAGATATCTGGTATTCAACAAACGGCACCTCATGGACTACGGTGAGTAAAGACGACCTTTTTAATATATGCAGCTCTTTTCCTACAGTTGATTTTATGGGGGAGATGTATACTGTGGGTGGAAGCACCTGTTGAAGCGGTCCATGTTCAAGCCAGGTTTGGCGTTCAAACAATGGAGGGAAATGGAATGGTGTTACAAACACGCCCGGATGGAGTAAACGGTGCGCCTCGTGTGCGCTTGTTTACAAAGATAAAATATGGCTGCTTGGCGGATTTGCTACAAGCAAAACAGTTGCGGACGTCTGGTATTCACCGGATGCCACCAACTGGACAGAGGCTGCGTCAAACTGTTGGCCGGACAGGGCAGCTTTTTCCGCAGTTGTTTACAAGGGTAGAATGTGGGTTATGGGAGGAGTAAAAATGGGTGTATCCAATAGCTCGGTACATAATGACGTCTGGTCTTCTGATGACGGGGCAAATTGGACAAAAGAAACATCAGCAGGGTGGGCCCCGCGACATACTCATGCCTCGTTTATTTATGATGGAAAAATATGGATAATGGGAGGTTGCAATGCTTCCGGAGGTTGTTATAACGATGTCTGGTGTTTTAAGGGTGAAACCGCCATAAACAACGTTTCAGAGATGCCAAAGGAAGTTACACTGTTTCAAAACACTGTCCATGGTAATGTTAATCTCAACTTTTACGTGTCAATTGCCGGTAGAGTAACCGTTGGCATTTATACAATTACAGGCCGGTTGGTACGGCGTCTTGTTGATAAAGAAATGGCCAGGGGCAGTCACAATTTGATATATCAAGTTTAAATATAAACACTGCTTTACCAGGGAAATCATCACTGTTTTCTCAATTAAAAGCAGTTTTCTAATGGCATGATTTTTGCGATTTAAATAAACTATTCTCGCAATCTTTAGGCTACACATAAGTTGTTTTCAATACAATAAAGGCTTCTTGAAGAAAAATATTCCGACGAGACAGTGTTGTGTTTGTGCGTTAACGACAACAGTGGTACCTTAGAAATAATTTTCTGCGTTTTTTTTGGCAAAGAATTATTTCGTGAAGGTACTTATCCAGTTTATCTGGCTTAGGGTGATTCTCAATTATTAATGACAAAATGCTTACATTTGGTAAGCGGATAATTTTTTTATTCACATAATCGCAATGACAATTCTCTATATTAGTTATGAGGAAAATAATTTAGTAGATAATTCGGAAAAATACTATATAAGCTATGATAGATATTGTTAAATCAGGAAAACCACCGAAAATTAATGGGTAAGATCGGCAACTTTCGCACCGTTCCAAAATTTGATAACATCAAAATAAAAGGAGAAGAGTATGTATAAGAATATCTTGATGGCTTTTATGACAATGTTCATTTCAATAACGACTCATGCTCAGTACGTTCAAATAGGGAAAACAGAAATCATCTTTACCTATCCTTACTGCTGTTGAACTGATAATGTAAGATACCAGGCTTTGGTATTAGCGAGTGAATTGGACGGTGCAAAAAACATCATTGAATTGCAGATGTATGGTGATAAAAAAGACGTTTCAACATGGGGCAATTTGGAGTGGACACTCTGCCAGACATCTCTTTCACAGTTAACGACTAATTTTAATGATAATTATGACGGAAATATACCTCTGCTTGTGTACTACAGACAAAAGCATACTTTCAACACTGGTGCAAATCAGTGGCCGGGCTTCCCGTTTGATACGGCCTTTGTTTATGACGGCAGGAGTAATCTGATTTTAGAAACCCGATGGAACGAGAAAGGGGCGGAGCAAAACGGGTGGGGAACCTGGAAGAATGCTGAAAAACGCTGCGTTTTTGGTGCTTATACTGATGAAACCGGTATGCATTTGCCTGGTGGCTCGATGACCGTGTTTCGTTTGATCTATGATGCAACCGATGTTGAAGTCCCGACTGCGATTGAAAAACAGAATGGATTAACACTTTATTTCGATCCGTCGGGGAGTACTGTTCGCATACATTTTTTCGTGTCACAGCACACTGCTGACGTCAAGGTGAAGGTATATGATGCGCACGGTACTCTAATTCGAGCGCTTATACATGAGAAAAAAGAAACAGGTGCCTGCTTTGTCAATTGGAATACCCGCAATTACCGGGGAGTGAAGGTTCCTGCGGGTATCTATTTCGTCAGATTAGATGTTGATAATAACCGGCAGGTTAAGAAAGTTGTATTTACGCGATAAGTGAAAAAAAGGCGGATACAGATATTTGAGTATATCCGCAAATGGTGCGGGGCAAAGGCTCAAAGACCGGTATTCGATTGAACCGGTACAGAAAGCACTACGTCCTTAAGAGTGTTCTTCGGGATCTGTGTACTGGGATGTTGCGGTGTATTCAATTCGCACGC
>JAUVGS010000293.1 GCA_030593665.1 Chitinivibrionales bacterium
ATCTAACGCGGGATAAACCCGCAAGTAAGTTCCTTATCAGATTTCTTTCTAACCGAAGAAAGCATTCGGAATAAAGTATTGTAACAAATAAATTTGTAACCAATACCTAAAAAACAAGAAAGCAATCTGTAAGGTACTAAAATGATAGAGGCGGAATAATAAATGGACTTTGAGAAGAATCGAAGAGAGGTGTTGCTGCAACTCTCAAAAATGCGCCCATCAGAAAAGGGACAACAAAATTTATTTAAAAATAAACCTACTCAAAAGGTAAATTTTTCCAGCAAGCATGTAACGATATCGCAGTCAAATAAAAAGGAAATCATCCTATTTGCCCAAAAGAGCCTTTTGGTAAGGAATCTTTTACAAACGCTCAGTACCTCCTATTCCGTTACTCAAATAGACGATCCTGAAAAAGCATGCAATTACTGCCTTGATAAAGATATAAATACCATTCTTCTTGATATGGACGAACCTACAGACTGGAAAATGTCACATGATGTATTTACCACAATTAAAACAATAAATACCAAGGTGATGTTTATACTTTTCACTAAAGATATAAATACTGTCCCCGTGCGGACACTTGCTGCACAAGGTGCAGCGGTACTTTGTAAACCGATCCGTTTTGAAGAATTATATTCCGCTATTAATCGATAGTTAGTCTAAACAAAAAAATCCTCACGTATAGAATTCCCGACTCTACATGAGGATTTTTTATGGAGCTGACAGGTTTCGAACCTGCGACCCCAACGCTGCCAGCGTTGTGCTCTCCCAGCTGAGCTACAGCCCCGGATAGTTCCAAATAAACGCAGTATAAAATTACTTGATTATCGTTTTATAGTCAATGGTATGAAATTAAAAACATATTGGATTTTAAATTATAGTAATGAATAGTTACCCATAAATAAATCATTTTCCTTTCTTTTGAATCTTTGCCCATGTATCCCGCAAGGTCACGGTCCTGTTAAACACCAGTTTCTCAGCCGAAGAATCTTTTACATCGGCACAGAAATACCCCAGCCGTTCAAACTGAACCCGGTCACCAGGTTGCACATTTTTTAACGAAGGTTCGACTTTACATGCAGGTAAAACTTCAAGAGAATGGGGATTTAAATTCGATTTAAAGCCCTCTCCTTCTTCAACGGCATCCGGGTCAGTTTTGGTAAAAAGATAATCATACAGACGGACTTCGGCATCAACCGCATGCCCGGCGGAAACCCAGTGAAGAGTCGCTTTCACCTTGCGGCCATCCGGCGCATCGCCGCCGCGGGTTTCCGGATCATACGTGCAATGTATCTCCGCGATTTCCCCGGTTTGCTCATCTTTGATTACATCGACACATTTGATAAAATAAGCGTATCGCAACCGTACGTCACGCCCCGGAGCAAGGCGGAAAAATTTCTTCGGCGGGTCCTCCATAAAATCATCCCGCTCAATATACAGCACACATGAAAAAGGCACCTTCCTCGTGCCCATTGATGCATCCTCAGGATTATTTATCGCGTCAAGCTCCTCAGATGCATCTTCAGGATAGTTATCAATAACTACTTTCAACGGACGCAATACTGCCATTACCCGCGGAACGATTTTATTTAAATGCTCCCGTACGCAGAACTCCAGAAGGGCCATATCAACCGTACTATCCCGCTTTGCGACACCAATGCGCTCACAGAAATTCCTGATCGCTTCCGGCGAGTATCCCCGCCTTTTCATACCCGACAGCGTGGGCATACGGGGATCATCCCAGCCATTTACCCGGCCTTCTTTCACCAGTTCAAGCAGTTTCCGCTTACTCATGACCGTATAACTGAGATTGAGGCGTGCAAACTCAATCTGCTGCGGGTGATAGATACCGAGTTGATCAACAAACCAGTCATACAGCGGCCGGTGGTCCTCAAATTCCAGGGAGCACATGGAATGGGTGATACGCTCAATAGAATCTTCAAGACCATGCGCCCAGTCATACATGGGATAAATATTCCATTTTGTACCCTGACGGTAATGGGGTACTTTAAGAATCCTGTACATAACCGGATCACGCATATTCATATTCGGTGCAGCCATATCAATTTTTGCACGCAAAACTTTGGAGCCATCTTCAAATTCACCGGCCTCCATCCGTTCAAACAGATCAAGATTTTCTTCTACTAAACGATCACGATAAGGACTGTTTTTTCCCGGCTCGGTCAGTGTACCCCTGGTTCCACGAATCTCTTCTGCACTCTGGTCATCGACATAGGCTTTGCCGTCCTTTATCAACTGTATCGCCCATGCATACATCCGGTCAAAATAGTCAGAGGCATAATACTCATGTTCTCCCCAGTCAAAGCCCAGCCATTTTATATCCTCCTTAATTGCATCGATATATTCATGTTCCTCTTTACTGGGATTGGTATCATCCATACGTAAATGGTATTCACCGCCGAATTCTTCGGCAAGGCCGTAATTAATGCATATTGCTTTTGCATGACCGATATGTAAATACCCATTCGGTTCCGGTGGGAACCGGGTAACCACACGACCGTCCCATTTATTTGTCCGTATATCTTCCTTGATTATTTCACGTAAAAAATTGGGGACCTGTTCTTTACCGTTTTCATTTATTGTTTTATTTCCCTCTGGTGACATAGCTTTTATCCTGTAAGGTGATTAGATTTTGGATTGTTATATTAAATTTATAGTATATACATGCATTGAAATGCATGCCACACGTTTTATTGTCATTTCGAAACGAAGTAAGAAATTTTTCTTTTAACCCTTATTCCCTCCTATCCACTCAATAGCCGCTTTCATCCTGCGAACGACCCTTTCCTTACCCAATGCCTCAAGCAGTTCGAACAGGCCCGGGCCGAAACTGACACCACTGACAGCCAGCCGCGTAGGATGAATCAGTTTACCGCCCGAAAGTCCCGATTCTTCAGCATATTCCCTATACATATTCTCCAGCGATGCATGATCGAACCGGGGTAGTTTTTCCATACGGTCGGTTATGACCCGCATTACATCAACAGCGCCCTCTTTCCAGTGTTTCTTCACCGCTTTCTCTTCATACTCCTCGGGATCCATGAAAAAATATCGGCCATTCTCCGCCAGATCGGTTATTCGTTTCGATCGACCTTTAAGCAGCCCGATAACCGTCTCAAAATAGTGCCGGTTATCTTCATCCTGCCCAACATACCCCAAATCCTTCCACAGAGTTATCACCACTTCAATAATAGAGTCAACACTTCTCTCCTGCATATACAACCCATTCATCCAGTCAAGTTTCTTCTCATCAAAGACCGAACTCTTTGGTGATATCCGGTCAAGAGAAAATGCACCGGCTATTTCATCTTTGGTCATTTTCTCCCGGTCATCGCCCGGAGCCCAGCCGAGGAGTGTGAGGAAATTAAACAGTGCCTCGGGAAGATACCCATTCTGTTTATAATCCATTACCGATGCAGCACCTTTGCGTTTGGAAAGTTTACCGCCATCTGATGAAAGAATTACCGGCATATGGGCAAATTGCGGCGGTGTCCATCCAAAGGCTTCATATAACAGAATATGCCGCGGTGTGGACGCTATCCACTCATCTCCCCGAAGAACATGAGTAATTTCCATAAGATGATCATCAACCACATTTGCCAGATGGTAAGTCGGGAAACCATCCGATTTCAACAACACGAGATCATCGAGTATGTCACTCCGGTAGGTAATCTCTCCGCGTATTGCGTCTGTAAACGTTACCTCACGGCCCAGCGGTATCTTCAATCGTACAACATGAGAAGTACCTGCTGCGAGTTTTTTCTGTATTTCCTCATCGGATAAATCACGGCAATGCC